>JAAEMD010000441.1 GCA_024225875.1 bacterium | reverse complement strand
TGTATGCATCTTTCATTGTAAAGTGGTTAAAACGATCTGAAGGAACTTTTTGATTATTAGTTAGACGTACATCCTTAAGCATAAGACTTTTTATTTGATTTTTAGTGCTGCCTGTCGAAATAATTTTATTCATTATAATCTCCCTGCTGATATCTATACATAAATAAAGCAGCAAATACTTTTATCCCTACCATCCAGCCAGTAAACAGGGGCCCGCTCTATTTAGATAAAGAAAGTAATTTTACTGAAAATATTCTTCCTGTCAATAACATTCTTAACAATTATTCAGGTATTTATATCTGTTCCAAATTAAAATGTCCGACACTAAAGTTTTCAAATGACTTCGTTTATGTACGCCTGTACACATGCACTCAGCCATTTAAACGGACAGTTCAATTTGTACCAGATATAAGGCAAGACATATTTCCACAATTGACAATACCGTATTATAACAAGAAAATATTATACAAATGAAAAATTACACTTTAAACTCCATAAACTCTAACAATAAAAATACAGTTTACAGATTAACGGAAGATCTTAACCCGGCTCAACTGGAAGCTGTGTCTTTTGATGAAGGACCTCTGCTGGTTATAGCTGGGGCTGGATCAGGAAAAACTAAAACTATAGTACACAGAGTAGCCAGGCTTATAGCTTCTAATGTACAGCCTGAATCAATACTTCTGCTTACTTTTACACGCAAGGCTGCTAACGAAATGCTAAAACGTGCATCCCATATACTGGACTACCGCTGTCAACATATAACAGGGGGAACTTTTCATTCTTTTGCTAACCTTATACTTAGACGCTACTCCAGACATATCGGATATGATGAAAACTTTACTATTATGGATAGATCAGATTCAGAAGATCTGATAAGTTTAATAAGAAAAGACAACAAGTATAATAAACTTGATAAAAGATTTCCCAAAAAAAACACCATCCTTAATGTAATCAGCAAATCAATTAACACCAGCACTTCTATTTCTAACGTTTTAAGTAACGACTATCCTCAGTTCATAGAGTACGACAGGTCATTAGAAGAAATAAACAGTATATACCAGATGCGTAAAATAGAGATGCAGACAATGGACTATGATGATCTGCTGACAAAACTGTTAGATCTATTAAAAACCACTCCTGAAGTCAGAGCAAAACTACAACAGCAGTTTAGATACATTTTAGTTGATGAGTATCAGGATACTAATGCCATACAATCTGAAATAATAAACAGCCTGGCTAATGAAAAGAAGAATGTTATGGCCGTCGGTGATGATTCGCAAAGCATCTATTCTTTTAGAGGCGCTGATTTTAAGAATATAATGACGTTTCCCGAAATGTTTCCTGAAACAAAGGTAATAACACTGGAAGAGAATTATCGCAGTTCACAATCTATACTTGATATCACTAATGCTGTTATTGCAAGAGCAAAAGAAAAATATTCTAAAAACCTTTTTACAAAAAAAACAGAGGGGCCTAAACCAGTCTATATAGAAACAGAATGCGATAATGAGCAGTCCCGTTTTATCTGCCAGAAAATTCTTGAGCTGAGAGAAGAGGGTATTGAGTTAAATGATATAGCTGTACTGATAAGATCCGGATGGCATTCTAATGACCTTGAAATTGAACTAAAGGCTCATAACCTGCCATTTGTTAAACATGGCGGATTCAAGTTCATTGAAACATCGCACATAAAAGATGTACTTAGTTTTTTCAAGATAATATATAACCCATCAGACGCCATAAGCTGGCAGCGTATACTGCTGCTATTAGAAGGGCTTGGCCCGGCAGGCGCACAAAAAATAATAAAGCAAATAACCAAAAATAAAGATAAACCAGATAAAATAGAGCTTAGCAGTCTAAAGTCCAAAACATACTATAAAGAATTAAATGACTTGCTTAAAACCGTATTTTATCACAAAAACCATGGTCAACGACCGGCCCTGTTGTTAGAGAGTATACTAACTTTCTACAAACCACTGTTTCAGATAAAGTATGATGATCATCATAAAAGGAGTACTGACCTGGAATCTCTTGGTTTAATTGCTCAACGCTATCAGGATCTGGAAACCTTTATCTCTGAAATAACACTTGAACCACCAGACACATCCCAGATTGACAGCCTCCCAAAAGAAACAGATAAAGAGAAACTGACTATCTCAACTATCCACTCTGCAAAAGGACTGGAGTGGAATACTGTATTTCTTATATCAGCTGTAGACGGTTACCTGCCATCTTTCCAGTCACTTGGTGACCTGGGCCAAATCGAAGAGGAACGCCGTTTACTTTACGTTGCATTAACCAGGGCAAAAGAAAATCTCTTCATAATAAAACCAAACCTGGATAACTCATCCTCAAATTATTATCGCTTTTCAGGAATGCAGTTCTCAAAAGCCAGCCGCTTCCTTGAGGAAGGTAACATCTTAAGTAACTATTCTGAAAAGTGGGCTTTAGTACCTGAAAAAAATTCAACACAAATAAAAAATAATACAGCAGTCAAAAAAAGACAGAACAAAAGCAATCTGCCTGGCTTCCTTCAAAACTCCTTCACAGAAAGTATTGATGATACTCCATCAGCTGACCCCAATAGAAAAAAATATTTTTTATGAACTAAGTTTCTTACCTGTTTTCCTGATTGCAGCCTCTAACTCCATTGTTTCACCTTTGAAACTCTCTTTAGCATTCTTCCCCTTTTCAAATACCGCTAATGCTTCACTGTACTTCTTCATTCCATATAAACTGTTACCATATAAAATAGTCGATCTTAAGTACCTGTCAAAATCTTCCGGTATACTTCCAAGCAACTTTACAGCTTTAGAGTATTTACGAGTTTTGTAATAACAGTTAGCCAGTATTAACCTGTTATCATAATTTTTTTGTCCATGCTCCTCATATCTTTCCAAAAAAGGTATCGCATCTTTATACCTTTCCAGATTATGATAAGAAGCACCTGACAAATAATCTATATATATATATTTTGGATCAATCTCTTTTGCTTTCTTTAATAAAATAACTGCTACAGCATAATCACCTTTCCGAAAAACTTTAAGAGCCTTTTTCAAAATTTTCTGTGCTCTCTGAGAAGGTGCAAACTGATAGATAAAGTAAACAAGACCTGTTACCCCGATAAAAGGAACAGCTACAGCAGGCCTTATAAACATCAAAACAGAGCCGGCTATCCATAACGGCCCTATTATTTTCATTATTTTAGATTCCTTTGGTCTTATATCAGACATATCTTTTTCTCCAGCCTGCAAATACCTTCTTTAAGTTAATATTGACATACACACTATACATTGCGTATATTCTTTAATCTTGAAATAAAAACAGATTAATAAGATATGAAAAATAATACACTATCCTGTCAGGATATAAAAGCAGGTATGACTAAACACAGAGATACTCTGTCATAAACAACTGGTGGCCAGATAAAAAATAGTATTAACGAAGCAAATATTCAGTAATTTCAATAAGAAAATGAACAAAGAAAAAAAATGGAATAAGAATAAAACAATAGGTATTCTTGGTGGTATGGGTCCAGAAGCAACCTTGTTTTTTTATCAAAAAATCATAGACCTGACTCCTGCAAAAAAAGATCAGGAGCATATCCCTGTTTTAATATACTCAAACACCTCTATTCCTGACCGTACAACCTGCATCTTAAATAAAGATGACTCTATTATCCAGGATCTGCAATATTCAGCAAAAACACTGGAAAATTCTGGAGCATCTTTGATCGTCATCCCATGCAACACAGCACACTACTGGATTACTAAAATACAAAGCAGTGTTTCAGTTCCTGTTCTAAATATGATCAAAGAAACAGGACATTATATAAAAAAAAATACCAAAGCCACAAAAACAGGACTGTTATCATCTACCGGAACAGTTAAAACTAAAATATTTCAGCATAACCTTAAAGAGTATGATATAGAAGTTGTCAGTCCGGAAAAAGATACTCAGTCCTCAATAATGGAGGTTATTAAGAATATTAAAAGTGGAGCGCTTCATAAAAAAAACTCATATATTAAGCAGCGAGCAATAATCAGTTCTGCTATAGAAGAGTTTCAATCCAGAGGTATTTTCAATATTATTTTAGGATGTACGGAAATATCTCTTTTATTCAGGGAATCCTGTACCAGTTCAATGCTGAAAATAGATTCTTCTAATATAATTTTTCCTATGAATATTATAGCAAAAAAAGCAGTACACACTGCTACAATACAAAATGATAAAAGATGATTATAATGCAAACACTTTATTATGTATTCCTCAAGAAAATTTTATCCTGAGTTAAACGACAACCTGACAATTGACTCTATATGAAAAGTATTGGGGAACATATCTACAGGCAAAAACCTTTCCACCTTATACCCACTGGCTTTCATTTCATTTAAATCTCTAAGCAGAGTAACAGGGTTACAGGAAACATAAATTATTTTCTTTACCCTTAAGTCCAGTATTCTCTTTAATGCTTTTGGTACAATACCTGCTCTTGGTGGATCTATAATTATGCAGTCAGCTTTATAATTATTAAACTTCAGTATGTTTTTTACCCTTCCAGCAATAAATTCTATATTAACTATACTATTATATTCTGCATTTTTTTCTGCGTCCCTTACTGCCTGCTCATTTTCTTCAATACCAATAACCTTTTTAACATTTCTTGAGATATACAGCCCTATTGCGCCCGTTCCACAATACAAATCAAGAACAGTATCATCCCTGCTGAAATCACCAGTCTCTACAATTTTTTCATACAATTTTTCAGCCTGTTTTGTATTAGTCTGAAAAAACGATTGAACAGAAATCATATATTTTATATTCCCTAAGACCTCCTCGATAAAAGGCTCCCCTGTTAAAATACGATAAGAGTCTACCTGCGCTGTATCTGATACCGATGCGTTAACACTATACATAACAGTTTTAACTTCAGGCACTTTTTCAACAAGACCTGCCGCAAATTTCATCATTAAATCAAGATCATCTTCCGATACCACTAAATTAACCAGGTATTGACCTCTGGTTTTTGAATGTCTGACAACCAGATATCTTAATAATCCTTGATGTTGAAAATAGTCCCAGATCGATGATCCTGCCCCAGTAAAAAACTCTCCAGTAAAGGCACGGATATCATCAGATTCTTCTGACTGTAAATAACAATTATTTATCCTTACAACCCTGTCAAAAAAACCTCTTTGTTTAAGGCCACAATAAATACCTGCGTCATCTTTGCCAAAAGAGTACTCCATTTTGTTTCTGTAAAACAGTGTCTCTTCAGACAATAACATCGGCTCTGCTAAACTCTCCAGTTCCGGGTAAAAACGTTTTATACAGTCACAAAGTATTTGATTCTTTAATTCAACCTGTACTTGATAATCAAGATCTATTAACTGACATCCTCCGCAAACAGGAAAGACAGAACATACAGAATCTGACCGCCTTGAAGACTTAACAGAAAAAGAAAGACATTTACCTACAGCATAGTTCCTTTTCTTTTTTACTACTCTAATATTAACTATATCACCTGGAATAGTATCAGGAACAAAAACCTTGAATCCATTTATATTGCCAAGCCCCCAGCCCTGATAAACAAGCTTTTTTATTTCTAAATTACAGATCTCACCTTTAATTAAACGCATAATTAGATTTTTATCTGTAAACGTTTTATATGTGCAGATATATAAATAAAGTCTTTATAACATGTTTTCTCAACTCCACTATGAATGATCTTTTTGATTTCACAGGGAAATGATACCTTCACACCTTCTGGACTGTTAAAGTATTCGTTATCTATATGCAATTCAAATGTATTATCATCTATTTTATCTAATGTATAAAATATATTACCAAAAAAACATGGCAGGTTTCTTACCTTAATGATCGACCTTATATTATCCAGCCACTCTATCGGGATAAAAGGCATAAGATGCAGAAATCTGCCCTCCTCCACAAAAAAAACATTCCTTACAAAATTTATATATTCTGCTGTAGCCATACCGGAATGACCATCCCCGGCACTGCCTCCACCTGTCAAAGGGTGTATAGTTTCCGGAAAATTACATACACCGTTTTCTCTTTCAACCAGATACTTGATGATTTCAAAAGCTCTTGTATCTTTTCTAGCTAAATATACTTGAGCTAACCAGAGGGTATAAGTAATACTTATACCCGCATGACCAGTATAATTAAAGAACATATCTTTCAACATATATTTCTTTTCTATGATATTTAAAGTATTTGTTATCAACTCTTCATCAGCTCCATATATACCAAGCGGGTATATAGCTGACAAAGAATGAACTAATCCTGCATCATAGTGACGGTTAAATGAAACAGGAATAAAAGGTGGCACTTTCAACTTATCTGAAAGATTTTTTATAAATAAATTAATCGTTTCCATATATTCTTCCTTAAGATAATGCCACTGGTGCTTAAACTTTGTTTTTTCTAATACCTTAGCTATTTCTACTGCACTTTCTATTCCAGCCAGGGCCCAGTAATTGTCCCACATATAGTGATCTTTAATGCCTGTTTGATTAAAGGATTCTGTTTTCGGCAACAATCCATTTAACTCAGGTACTCTTTTATCTTTAATACGGCTGTTCTTAATCATCTTAACCAGATAAACAATTTTATTAAAATTTTCTTCCAGGATTTCTACATTACCGGTAAACCTGTAATGATCATAAATAAGAAATATATACTGACCTGAATACTCTAACTGGCAAGCATCCTTATTCAGGATAAAACTTTTTGTCTTCAAATCCCTTAAACCAGGTAAACAGTTTATATATTTTTCTGCTGCCTGAAAATCGCCTGTCCTGTGTAGTGCTAATATCATATATACAGCTTCAGTAACCCAGTACTCTCTATAAGAAAATCCTCCGGCATATATTTTCTCTACAGCAAGAAAATTTTGTAAATGGATGATATTCTTATTAAATAGATACTGCATACCTTTATCCGGGATATTTATACTGCATAAAGAATAAATTTTATCCTGCCAGAAGCTGCTGACCTTTTCCTTTTCCTGATCATAATTCAAAGATTTTATATAAGAAACATTTTTGACTAAGGAATTCCTTTTATATGCAGGTAAAGAAGTCTGGAATATATTTCTCAGTTTACTTTTAGTGCTGGTCGGGCATTTTACGGAAAGGATCTTTTTTTCTCCTCCTTTTAAGTGCAGCTTATATTCAACAAAGGCAGATGCTAAATTATCCTTACATCTGGTCTTTAATACCAGTTCCCATTCTTTATAATGCTCACTAACATCACCATCTTTAAATGAAACACATACAATATTGTCCGGCTTTTGATCCAGGACTAAACCCAGGCGGTTATCTATAATAAAAGAGCCTGATGTCAAATAAACAATTTCTTCAATTGGAACCAGCCCTTCCGGATTATATGGTCTTATCGAAAAGAAAAAGGATATTGTAATATCTTCTACAGCAGTATTTTCAATTATAACCTTATTAAAAACAAATCCATTAGCCGATTTATCCAACTGAAAAAAAACTTCAGAAACCACCCTCAGCTTTTCAAAAGCACATTCAGTCTGAAGTATGGCGTTATCTTTAACAATTATCTGTTGAACTTTTTTTAGATGGGCAGAAGATACCAGCCTGATAGAATCTGCAATCCAGAAATCAAGCGACCAGCCATCTCTAAAAGGAGTTATCAAACCACGCGGATCAACTGTTACTTTATCATCAGAACCAGGCAGACCTAAAGTCACCCAGTTTCGATATGTCATATTAATAGCTGCCATAGGAAAAGCATTAACACTGTAGCTGGCACTTTTAGGGCTGAACTGTTTATAAACCCAGAACGGCCATACTCTGTCCAGATGATAGGGTATAACTTTATTATTTAAAATACCCTGCAAAATCCACTTTTTATAAATTTTGGAATATTTTTTACCTGTATCATAAGAAGGCAGTACAAAAAGGAAGTTAACTACTCGAAAGAAAAAAAGGCTCCCTGGCTCAGTTTTTAATATAAAAAGAAATAAACCCCTTAATAAATTTCTAAACATGCGCTGTATTTTATCATATTAATAATTACTGCTAAATACATTCTGTAAATGTTTTAAAACCAGACAGTTTCTAACAATTAAAATATCAAATCTTGATTCAACCTCATTTAAACCATGTTCTATCAGATATTTTTCAGCTGTTTTAACTATTTTTGACATTTTCCTGGCATTTACAGCTTCTAAAGGATCTATCATACTACCTGCCTTATAGGTCTTAACTTCACAAAAAACCAGCACTTTATCAACGTCTCTTGAAACAATATCAATCTCACCATACCTTGAAAAATAATTACAAAATAAAATACTGTAACCCTTTCTCAGCAGATAGTTACAAGCTGTTTTTTCCCCTTCTTTTCCTTTTTCAGAAGATGATAACAATTTATCCATATACTGCTCTAAAATAATTTTTGCTGTTTTGTCAGATTAAAACTTTTTCTATGAACACTGGATATTCCCCGATCAAATATAGCCTGATAATGATCATTTGTTCCATAGCCCTTGTTTTTATTAAATTGATATTCCGGATATTTCACATGAAAATTATTCATAATATTATCTCTTACTACCTTAGCTATAATAGATGCAGCAGATACAGACAAAACTTTTTTATCTCCCTGGACAACAGTTTTAAAAACATATCCTTTTATCAAAGGGGCTTTATTACCATCTACCAAAACTACGTCAGGTACTATATCTATTCTCCTTATGGCTCTTTTCATAGCCAGCATAGTTGCCTGTAGAACATTTATCCTGTCTACTAATCTATGATTAACCATTCCTACTCCAAGATATAAAGCAGAATCATATATTTTCTTAAACAGCTCTTCTCTTTGCTTAGATGATAATAGTTTAGAATCCTTCAGCCCGGATAAGCAGGAGTCTGGTTTCAGAATAACAGCCCCGGCAACAACTGGTCCTGCTAAAGCACCTCTTCCTGCTTCATCTACACCAGCAACTAATCTTTCAGTACAACACTGATATTTATCAGCACTGCAGCTTAACTTAATATTTTTTGATAACAAGAACTGCGTTATGGCCACCAAATCCAAATGAGTTTGACATTACATACGTTAAATCACGTGATACCGGCTTATCAGGAGTATAATCAAGATCACACTCAGGATCAGGCTCTTCCAGATTTATAGTAGGTGGAACAGTAGAATATTTAACAGCATAAGAACAGGCTATCATCTCTATTGCCCCTGCTGAACCCAGTAAATGTCCTGTCATAGACTTGGTAGAACTGATACTAAGTTTAGCAGCATGCTCACCAAACACACTTTTAATCGCCTTTGTTTCATTTAAATCATTTAAAACAGTTGATGTACCATGTGCATTTATATAGTCTATTGCCTCAGGTTCAATAGAAGCTGAGTTTAAAGCCATCTTCATAGCCCTTGCAGCACCCTCTCCCTCAGGAGCTGGAGCTGTAATATGATATGCATCACCTGAACTGCCAAAACCAACTACTTCAGCATATATTTTTGCGCCTCTGGATAAAGCATGTTCCAGCTCTTCAAACACTAAAATTCCAGAACCTTCGCCCATAACAAAACCATCTCTGCCCTTATCAAACGGTCTTGATGCTTTTTGTGGGTAATCATTGTTTGTAGAAAGAGACTTGGCTGCACAAAAACTAGCTACCCCCAGTGGGGTAACCACAGCTTCTGCTCCACCAGTCAGCATTGCAACAGCCTCTCCATTCTGAATAATTTTAAATGCATTACCCATTGAGTGTGCTGATGATGCACATGCTGTAACCGAACAGGAATTAGGTCCTTTTGCACCTGAATCTATTGCTATTCGACCGGATGCCATATCAGCTATCATCATAGGAACTGTGAAAGGACTTAACCTTGAAGGACCCTTTTCAACTAAATCTTTTAACGCTTTTTCAATTATTTCAATACCACCCATACCAACACCAACTTCAACACCAATCTGTTCTGCCTCTTTACTAATATCCAAGGCAGAATCTTTTATGGCTTCCCTTGCAGCTATAACAGCATACATTACAAATTTTGAAGTTCTTCTGACTTCTTTTTTTACAAAATGATCATTCAAATCCAGGTTTGAAACTGTACCTGCAATTTTAGTGGTATAATCTGTTATATCAAAATTAGTAATTTTAGATATCCCGGACTTACCGGCCTTTAAATTTCCCCAATATTCATTAGCAGAGTTACCTATGGGGTTCAAAGTACCAACTCCGGTTATTACAACCCTTTTCTTTACCACTACAAGCCTCCTGACTGAGGGTCAAATAAATAAAAGAAGGAGTCAACCCCCCTTCTTTTAAAAGAATTAAAATTAAGTTTAATAAACTAGTTAATATTCGCTTTAATATATTCTACTGTAGCACCTACACTTAACAGTTTCTCAGCTTCTTCATCAGCAATTTCAGTACCAAATTCTTCTTCAAGAGCCATAACAAGCTCTACTGTATCCAGAGAGTCTGCTCCTAAATCCTCAATAAAAGAAGCTTCTGCAGTTACCTCATCTTCTGATACACCTAATTGATCTACTACTACCTGTTTAACTTTATCAAAAACACCATCTTCAGCCAAAGCCATTTTTTTCCTCCTTATTAATTACCTATCTATTTTTTTTAAATACGTATACCGCCATCCACATTAATAACTTGTCCAGTTAAGTAGGCACCTGATTCAGATGCTAAAAATAATGCTGTGTTAGCAATATCCTGAACAGTTCCCAGTCGTCTTTGTGGAACAGACGCTATTATATTATCAATATATTCTTTTGGTAAAGATTCTATCATATCTGTTTTAATAAATCCCGGAGCTATCGCATTACAGGTTATACCTTTAGCACCAACCTCTTTGGCAACTGTCTTAGTAAATCCTATTACACCTGCCTTTGATGCAGAATAATTTGCCTGACCAGGATTACCCATAACACCAACAACTGAAGCAATATTTATAATCTTACCTGATTTTTGTTTCAGCATCGTTCTCATAACATTTCTGGTACAATAAAAAACAGAATTAAGATTAACGTTAATCACACTGTTCCAGTCCTCCGGGCTCATCCTGATAAGCAAACCATCTCTTGTTATACCTGCATTATTAACCAGAATATCAATCCTGCCAAATTCAGCCAGCACATTTTCAACCAGATCTCTGGTTTCATCGAAGTTTGATACATCTGTCTTAAAACCTGCTGCTTTAACCCCACACTCTGCAGTTATTTTTTCAGCAGCAGCAAGGCTCGCGTCTTCAGAAATATCACAAATAGCAACACTACAGCCTGCTTTAGCATAAGTCTCTGATATAGCGTAACCTATTCCCCTTGCACCACCCGTAACTATAGCTACTTTACCCTCTAAATACATTTTCATTACTCCTGTTCTTTATTTATTTGTTAAGCATCCAGAAATATATTCATTGTTTCATTATCATATATATTAAAAACCTGTTTACCTGGAGATATCTTCTTAATCAAACCAGACAAGACTTTTCCTGGCCCACACTCAATAATTGAATCTACTTTAGACTGAATAGTTTGTATTGATTTGACCCATAAAACAGAGGAAACAATTTGTAATGGCAGATTTTTTTTCAGTGCCTCAGATATGGTTTCCTCTTCACCGGTTCTATTTAAAACAACAGGAACCTCTGCGTCATTGAAAACAAAGTCTGAAATATGCTCTCTTAATTCATCCGAACCCTGCTGCATTAAAGGTGAGTGAAATGCTCCGCTAACTTTAAGAGGAATAGCACGAGCACCCTGGTCCTTTATAATCCTGCAGGCACTCGTAAGGCCCTCTTTCTCTCCGGAAATGACTATTTGATCCGGACTGTTATAGTTTGCTATAACAACAGGGGAGCCTGAAAAATCATTTAATATATGCCTTATCTTATCTTCTTTCATACCAATTACAGCTGCCATCGCTGAATTTTCTGCCGGATAAGACCTTTCCATGGATTCTGCTCTTTGCACAATAATGTTCAAAGCTGTTTTTAAATCAAAAACTCCAGCCGCATAATAAGCTGACAGTTCTCCCAGACTATGCCCGGCAACCACCTTCGGTAAGTGACCATTTCTAATCAAAACCTTCAATAGTGCTGCCGAAACCAGAAAAATTGCCGGCTGTGTATTAGTAGTTTTAACAAGCTCTTCTGCAGGACCCTCAAAACATATTTTAGTAATATTACGTCCTAAAATACTATCTGCCTCATCAAAAAAATCACGAACTTCTTTATACTTTTCATATAAATCAGCACCCATGCCAACCTTTTGTGAACCCTGTCCAGGAAAAACGATAGCTGAATTAGACATTAATACCACCCCATCTTAAAATATTAACTGCCCAGGTAAAGCCCGCACCAAATCCAGCCATAACAATAATATCACCGTCCTTAAACAGACCCTCTCTTTTTGCTTCTGCCATGATAATAGGAATTGAGGCTGAGGAAGTATTGCCATATTTCTGTATATTGATTAGAACCTTATTTTTATCCAGTTTCAGCTTTTGAGCAGCCAGATCAATAATTCTCAAATTTGCCTGATGCGGCACAAAATAATTTATATCGTCCAGGCTTAAGCCAGCCTTTTTAACAGCATTCAAAACAGACGGTACAAAACTATTAACTGCCATTTTAAAAACTGCCCTGCCGTCCATACGCACAAGATTTTCTTTTTGCTCCAGTATATCCATAGACATCATTCTTCTTGATCCTCCAGCAGGAACCATAAGCAGATCTGCAGCATCACCTTGAGAATATAATTCCGATAATAAAATACCATAATCCTTATCAACTTCAGATAAAACAACAGCACCTGCTCCATCTCCAAACAATATACATATAGACCGGTCTGTCCAGTCAACAAACCTGGATAAGCAATCTACACTTACAACAAGTACATTTTTCATATCTCCGGACTTTACAAACTGGGCTCCTGTAGTCAGGGCATAACTAAAACCTGTACAAGCTGCGCTTAAATCAAAAGCCCCTACATTCCTTAGCCCCAGTCTGTCCTGCAGTAAACAGGCAGTAGAAGGAAAAACCTGATAATCCGGGGTAGTCGTAGAAACAATAAGAAGATCGATATCCTCCGAATCTAATCCAGCATCTTTTAAGGCATCTTCTGCCGCTTCAAAAGCCATATCAGAACTTGAAATATTTTCTTCTGCAACCCTTCTTTCTTTAATCCCTGTCCTTTCTTCAATCCACTCTGTGGAAGTATCCAGCCCCATGTTAACAATATCTTCATTTGTTACTACTTTTTCAGGCAGGTACTTACCTGTCCCGGTAATACCAACTGATATCATCTATGTATGGCCCCTTCTATTCTGTACACCATATTATTCTCAACTGCTCTAATAGCATTTCTAACAGCATTTTTAACAGCAACTGCACTGGAGCTTCCATGCGCAACTATCGAAACTCCGTTAATACCCAGTAAAGGAGCTCCTCCATATTCTTCATGATCAAACCTCTTTTTGAATTTTTTTAAAGATTTTTTCAATAACATTAAACCAAGCAGAGATCTTTTTGATGACTTTGACTCATTCTTAAAAAAGTCGAAAAAAAGATCTGCAGCACCTTCACCGAATTTTAAAAGCGCATTACCAACAAAACCATCACAGACAGCTACATCAACAGCTCCTGATAAAATATCTTTACCCTCTACATTACCTACAAAATTTATTGGCTGATCTTTTATCAGCTCAAAGGCCTTTTGTGTTAAAGCGTTACCCTTTTCTACTTCTTCTCCAATATTTAAAAGGCCCACTCTGGGGTTATTAATTCTTAATACCGCCTGTGCCATACAGTGTCCCATACTTGCAAACTGATTTAAATAGCTCGCCTTACAATCTACATTTGATCCAACGTCTAACATAACAACAGGATTGTTCTTAGACGGCAGCACAGTTGCTATTGCCGGTCTTTCAATATCCGGTAACTTACCCAGAATCAATGTGGAGGCAGCCATAACAGCGCCTGTGTTTCCAGCAGAAACAAAAGCTTCAGCCATCTTATCTTTAACTAAACCAAGACCTACCCTGATAGATGATCTTTTCTTTTTTCTAAAAGAAACAGAAGGAGACTCAGACATCCCCACTACCTCAGAAGCATTAATTATACAGTACGAATTTTCCGGCCAGTTTTTATATAGCTCAACTTCTTTTTCCAGAATATCCTGGGGACCAACGAGAATTACCTGAACATGATATTCTCTGGCTGCAAGATAAGCACCATACACAATTTCACCAGGTGCATAATCTCCACCCATTACATCCAGAGCAACCTTGTACAAATCTATGTTTCCTTCTGTTTAGGTTTCTTTAGCTTTGGCTTAACTAATAGTCTGTCTTTATAGTGTCCACACTGATAACAAACCATATGTGGCGCAGATAAAACCCGGCACGAAGGGCAGGGCCTTAAATTTGGAAGAACTATTTTCCAGCAAGCTTTTTTCATACGTTTCTTTGACTTTGATCTTCTTTTTTTTGGAACAGCCATGTTGAACTACCTCATATCTTAATTATTTTTTGAGAACGTTTATAATAAAAACACTCTACTAGTTTGTCAATTAAAAGTAACAAATAAACTAAATTTAGTTATATATCATAATATAATGAAAACTCCCAGGGATGAGGGCGTGAATCAAGCGCCATAACTTCTCTTTTCATTTTATAGTTAATCCAGTGTTCCAGTACATCCTGAGTAAAAACATCGCCCTTAAGTAAAAAAGAATGATCCTTTTCAAGGGCCTTAAGCGCTTCTTTTAATGAGCCAGGAGTCTGAGCTACTGAGTTCAGTTCTTCTGGTGGCAGATCATATATATCCTTATCCAGGGGAGCCCCGGGATCTACTTTATTGACTATACCATCAACAGCAGCCATCAATATTGCTGAAAAAGCCAGATATGGGTTACAACTGGGATCAGGACACCTGAACTCAAATCTTTTTGCTTTTTCTGATGCATGACACACAGGAATTCTAATTGAAGCACTTCTATTACGTCTGGAGTAGGCCAGGTTAACTGGCGCCTCAAACCCCGGAACAAGCCTTTTATAGCTGTTAGTCGTTGGATTTGTAAATGCCAGCAGTGCCGGAGCATGCTTTAAAATACCGCCCACAGCATACATAGCTTTTTCCGAAAGACCTCCATATCCATCACCTGCAAACAGATTGCGGTTATCCTTCCATATAGAAAAGTGCACATGCATTCCACTGCCATTATCATTCCATAACGGCTTAGGCATAAAAGTAACAGTCCTGCCATGTTTTCGTGCAACATTCTTAACAATATATTTGTACTTCATTAAATTGTCAGCTATCTGCAGTAATGACGCATATTTTATTGAGATCTCACTTTGTCCAGCAGAAGCTACTTCATGATGATGTACTTCAGCAGTCAATCCTGAGGACTCCAGAGTCAACATCATTTCACTTCTCAGATCCTGATAAGTATCTGTTGGCGGAACAGGAAAATAACCCTCTTTATACCTTGGTTTATATC
The DNA here is from genome assembly GCA_024225875.1 of bacterium. GTDB lineage: Bacteria > Margulisbacteria > Marinamargulisbacteria > JAAEMD01 > JAAEMD01 > JAAEMD01. Next base: position 15,127 of record JAAEMD010000441.1, on the reverse strand, counting down.
CAAGGTTAGGTTTCTCATCCTGACCTGAGTTCCACCGCCCTTCTACTGAATCCACATAATAGTATCCTTCCTTTTCATTTTGATCAAAACGGATATCATCAAATATAAAAAACTCCGCTTCAGGACCTATAAAAACAGTATCGCCAATACCGGTACTCTTTAGAAACTTCTCAGCTTTACCGGCAATATTTCTTGGGTCTCTACTGTAATCAGCACCTGTGACAGGGTCGCAAATACTACAGATCAGCACCAGTGTTTTATGTTTGAAAAATGGATCAATAAATGCTGTTTCCGGAACAGGCTTAATCAGCATATCTGACTCATGTATAGACTGCCATCCTCTAATACTGGAGCCATCAAAACCAAGCCCGTTTTCAAAAATATCTTTATTAAACTCACGAGCAGATATGGAAATGTGCTGCCATAAGCCTATAAAGTCAGTGAAGCGCAAGTCAACAACTTCTATACTTTCACGTTTAACTATATCTATAACATCTTGTACCGATTCACATTCCAACATAAACTACCTCCAGGTTATTTAATTTCTTTTTTATGATCTAATGAAGCTCCAACAAAAGCCTTAAATAAAGGCTCACTACTATATGGTCTTGACCTGAACTCAGGATGAAACTGACACGCTAAAAACCATTTATGATTCTTAATCTCTATAACTTCAACCAGAGTGCCTTCCGGAGATAAGCCAGAAAATAACATACCCTGCTGCTCATACAGATCTCTGAATTCATTGTTAAACTCATATCTGTGACGATGCCGTTCTTCAATCAAAGTTTTGCCATAAGCTTCATATAATTTTGAGTTCTTTTTTATTTCACAGGGATATGAACCCAGCCGCATAGTACCACCTTTTTTCCGAATAACCCTTTGCTCTGGCATAAAGTCTATGACAGGGTTAGATGTTGTATCACTAAACTCCGTACTATGTGCGTCAGTTAAACCGATAACATTACGACCATACTCTATAACTGCAACGTGCATACCTAAACACAGACCCAGATAAGGAATATTTCTTTCTCTTGCATGCTTTGCAGCAAACACTTTACCATCAATACCTCTATCCCCAAATCCTCCAGGCACTAGAATCCCATGAACATCAGACAATAACTCACTGGCATCATCAGCCTTCTCCAGATCACCAGCCTCAATCCACTTGATATCAACTTTACATTTATTAGCTACCCCGGCATGTCTTAAAGCCTCTACCACACTTAAGTATGCATCCGATAAACTGGTATATTTACCTACAAGAGCGATATTGATAACAGGAAGGCCATTACCATGCAGAACATTCAAGAACTTCCGCCATTCCACCAGATCAGGGGTGCCTGTTTGTGATAAACCGAGATTTTTTATTACAACTTCATCGATTTTTTCATCACACAAGTTTAAAGGAACATCATAAATACTTTTGCTGTCTACTCCTGTAATAACAGACTCAGGAGAAACATCACAAAAAAGCGCTATTTTCTCTTTTATCTCATAAGACATCGGCTGACAGGATCTGCACAGAATTATATCAGGGTGTATACCCATTCCTCTTAATTCCTTCACACTATGCTGTGTAGGCTTGGTTTTAAACTCCCCTGAAGTTGCCAGATATGGTAAAAGTGTCAAATGGATATGTCCACAATCACCACGGTTTTCATACTGAAACTGACGTATGGCTTCTAAAAACGGCTGGCTTTCAATATCCCCGACAGTACCTCCTATTTCAGTAATAACTACATCAAAATATTCATTTTCCAGAATTTTTTTTATACAGGACTTTATCTCATTAGTAACATGAGGAATAATCTGCACAGTCTTACCTAAATAATCACCTCTTCTTTCCTTAGAAAGAACTTCCCAGTAGATCATACCGGACGTAACACTGTTGGCTCTGCATAAATTCTGATCAATAAAGCGCTCATAGTGACCTAAATCCAGGTCTGTTTCACAGCCATCATCCGTAACAAAAACTTCACCATGCTGATATGGACTCATAGTGCCAGGATCTAAATTCAAATACGGATCAAATTTTTGAATTGTAACCTTCAGCCCCCGGTTTTTAAGCAATACGCCCAGCGATGCAGCAGCTATACCTTTACCAAGAGAAGATACTACTCCACCGGTGACAAAAATAAATTTCGTTTTTTTATTGTTCATATTTATCCTTGATTTTTAATGTGAATTTATTAAATGATATCATTCTAATAATAGAAATAAAAATGCAAATAACTCGATTAATATAATTAATACAGCCATATTTAAAAAGTACCATCAGCTTTATTCAGCTTTGCCAGGCTATAAATTCGACCGGACTTATCACCTTCTTTGCGATAAGAGTGAAAAATATCATTACTACATGATGTACAAAACCCGGAATAATAAATTCTGGTTTCAGAAAGATCGATTTTTTGTCTTATCTGCTGCATATTTTCCTTTATCAAATCGTAATGAATATCATTTTTTTGATCTATTTGATAGCACTTTTGACATATCGCCGGACCAAACCAGATATGAAACCCGTCTCTAATACCAAACCTCCTGATTATTTCATCAAAAACCTTTCCAGTAATTCCATTTTGAGTACCCTTTCTCCCTGCATGAATAACTGAAATAAAAGGGTATGAATGATATATCAGTAAAGGCAGACAGTCTGCTGTCCTGACACTTAAAACAACATCGTCCCTGCAGGTAAGCGCTGCATCAACTTCCTGTTCAATACAGTACTGCCCTTCAACATTTATATTCTTATCTAAAAAAAATACACTGGCTGAATGCACCTGGTTCATTTGAATCATGGCAGTATCTGCAATCCCTTCCTTATTGACCAGTGTATTTAAAGTTTCATGTCTTGTTGTAAGCCATGTACTAACACCTTTGTCTGGAATTAATTCCTTATAATAACCGTTTTTTTCTTTCAATCTACTCCCTCTTTTTAAAAAGTTTACCAGGAAGCTGCTCTACCATATCTTTAACTTCAAAAAGAGTGAGATACTGTAGTACCTGATGCACAGACAGTTCCGATCGGCAGACAATTTTATCAACATGAACCGGCTCCAGTGATAAACATTTCCAAACTATACTTTCTTCTTTAGTTAAGTCAAGGTCTTTTTCTTCAACTTCTCTTTTACTTTCCATGCTGTAAATAACAGGATTTGACTTTAAAGGTCTTTTTTTACGAAACTGCATTAAGTAATTAAATTCCTGCAAAACATCTTCAGCAGTGCAAACTAATTTAGCCCCATCCTGTATCAATTTATGAGTACCTGCTGTACTATCGGAAAATATTGAGCCAGGGACAGCAAAAACTTCTCTGTTCTGCTCTATTGCCCGCTGTGCTGTAATTAAAGATCCGCTTTTAATACCAGCCTCACAAACAATTATACCTTTAGACAAGCCACTTATCAGCCTGTTTCTCTGAGGAAAGCGATAAGGACGCCCCTTAATACCTGGCGGATATTCAGAGATCACTACACCTTTATTACAAATTTCCTTATACAGCTCCTTATTAGCAACAGGATATACAGTATCTAAACCGGTTCCTACTACTGCAACTGTTTTACAACCCTGTTTTAACGCAGCCTTATGCGCTACTGTATCAATACCATGCGCCAAACCCGACACAACTACAAAAAAACCCGCCAGATCAGTAACCAGAGCCCTGGTTACAGCTTCACCATACTCAGACACAGCTCTCACACCAACAACACCCAGCATTTCACTAGAAAGAGTAGACACATCACCCTGGTAATATAATACAGGGGGGAAATCATCTATCTGCTTCAGAATCTCAGGATATTGTTCAGAATGTTCATAAAGAACTTCTATTCCGATCTTCTTAATCTTTATTCGAAAATCATCAGCACTGAATGCAGTAGTTCTTTTCTTAAAATCACCCTGTCTCTCTATTGAAAAACGTCTATTACGAAAAAACTTGTCCTGACCCTTAATAAAATCCGAAATATTTTTAAAACAGCGGCTCAGTTCTAAAACTAAAGCCGGTATGTCACAAAAAACATTATTCAGTAACAGTAAATAGTCTTCCCTGTCCTTCATTTTCCGCTGCTGAAAGCCATCTTCTTTATTGAATTATCTATATCGATTATCTGCTCTAAATCAGGGTCTGAAAAATGAGAAAATTTACCCAGTGCATCTCTAATATAAAGTTCAATATCTGTAAAAGATATTTTATTATCCAGAAAAAGCCCGACTGCAACATCATTGGCCGCATTTAGTACAACCGGCCAGCTACCACCTTTTTCTCCTGCTTCACAGGCTAATTGTAATAAAGGGAACTTAGACAGGTCAGGATCATAAAACTCCAGGCTGCCTGATTCTGCCAGATTCATTTTTGGCCAGTTATTCTGCAGCTTATCAGGATAAGTTAAAACATATTGTATTGGGAATCTCATATCAGGCATACCCATCTGTGCCAGTACAGTGCCGTCTAAAAATACAGCCATACTATGTACAATACTTTGAGGATGGATCAGCACCTTAATATTTTCAAATGGAGCCCCAAATAAATGGTGAGCTTCAATTACCTCCAGCCCCTTGTTCATCATAGTAGCAGAATCGATCGTAATCTTTGCTCCCATATCCCAGTTAGGATGTTTTAAGGCATCTTCTCTGGTTATATGTACAAAATCCTCTTTTTTCATTTGCCAGAAAGGTCCTCCTGAAGCTGTTAACACAAGCTCTCTAACCTGATTAAGATCTTCACCGACCCCCGCTAAACACTGCTTTAATGCAGCATGTTCAGAATCAACAGGCAAAACTGGAACCTTTTTTTTATTTGCCAAATCCATTATTATCTTACCAGCCGCAACCAGAATTTCCTTACAGGCCAGACCAATAGTAATACCTTTTTCTATGGCTGTATATGTCGGAACTAAAGAAGCAAAACCAACCACAGCAACGATCAGAATATCATTTTCATTATCAGCTGCTACCTTTATCAAACCTTCATCACCAGAGTAAACATCTGTATAAAGGTTGTTCTTTGCAATAAAGTCTTCTACTTTATCTGCATCAGCTTTACTCATAACAGACACCAGCCTGGGTTTAAATTTAATAATTTGATTTTTCAGTAAATCAATATTTCTTCCTGCAGAAAGTGCGACCACCGAAAATTTATCGGGAAACATCTCTAAAACATCAAGAGTCTGCCTTCCAATAGATCCAGTAGATCCAAGTATTGATATATGCTTTACAGACATTACCAGTTAAAAAAGAAAAACATTAAAGGCATTACAAACAAGGTACTGTCAGCTCTATCATAGAAACCTCCATGACCAGGTAGAAAATTGGAAGAATCTTTCACATCCGAAAACCGTTTAGTAAGAGATTCATGTAAATCTCCAAACTGGGCCAGAATAGAAACCACAAAAGCAATTACCATATAATATAAATCAAGTTTAAAATAAAAAATGAAAACTACCGCACAGGCAAAAGCACCAAGCATCCCCAGCAGGGCACCTTCAACAGTTTTCTTTGGACTGATACTGGAAAGTCTGCGTTTACCAAACCTCTTGCCACCTAAAAAAGCAAATACATCATCAGCCCAGATAAGAAAACAGCAAAACCACATATTAATAAGACCATTATCCCCCATCCTTATTAAAAAAATATAAGGGAATGTGCTTATAATAAAAATTATTGCTCTAATAAATCTCAAACTCTCATTTCCCGGCACAATCAGCTTCTTAATCAGGGTCTCAGTAATATAAAAAACAATAAGAATAACAACACAGGCTTTAACCGGCTGGCTGTTCCATATATTAAACACAGTCTCTGCTGCAGGTATCCATTTAGCAGCAACAGGAAGCAGTGACAGGAAAAATATACTGATAAGAAAAAAACCAGAAAAGAGTTTAACTTTATTTTTCCTTAACAGCATTGAAAAAAGTTCATAGGCACTAAACAGGGTCACAATCCATATAAAAATAAAAAGGGGGATACCCCCATTAGAAATAACAAAAACAGCTATGGCAAGTAATGCAAGTGCAGTTAACGACCTCTTTAACAACTAAACCAGCCCTCCAAAACGTCTATCTCTTTTCTGAAACATTTTGATAACATTGATCAACTCTGCTCTATTAAAATCCGGCCATAAAGTATCTATAAAAAAAAGCTCACTATATGCTGACTGCCATAGTAAATAATTACTCATACGATAATCTCCACCGGTTCTAATATAAATATCCGGATCAGGAATACCATTTGTAAATAAGTATCCAGACAACAAATCTTCATTAATATCATCAATGCTGTCTATTTTTTTTTCAACTACATCCTCAGCGATATGTCTACAGGCCTTCACTATTTCATCTCTTGAGCCATAGTTAAGCATAAGATTCATCTGCAAAATATCATTATCTCTGGTCTTTGCCTCAGCTTCCCTGATAAGTTTCTGCAAATTATCATCAAGTGCGCTCAAATCACCAAGACAGCGAACACAAACACCTTCTTTATCGATCTCCTGTATTTCGTTTATAATAATATCTTTCAAAAAAGCCATTAAAAAAGCGATCTCTTTTCTGGGCCGTTTCCAGTTTTCTGTTGAAAATACATATACTGATAAATAGTGTATCCCAAATTCGACACAAGACTTAAGAGTCCTTCTAAGAGCTTCTGCTCCCTCTCGATGACCTAAAGACCTTGGCATAAGGCGTTTTTTTGCCCATCGACCATTACCATCCATTATTATGGCTATATGTTTCGGGATATTTAAAAAGTCCAGCCCAGCTTCTTTATAAATCTCCTGAAGTAAAGATCCAGCTTCAGCATTTTCTTTAATAGTCATTAGATCATCATAATTTCAGCTTCTTTTTCTTTACCTTTTTCATCTATAAGCTGAATATATTTATCCGTCAGCTTCTGTACTTCTTCCTGCTTCCTTTTGGCGTCATCTTCAGAAATATCCTTTTTCTTACCCTGACTTCTCAAGTCATCAATTGCATCTCTTCTAATATTTCTTATTGATACCCTGCCCTCTTCAACATGTTTCTTCAATAATTTAACCCGTTCTTTTCTACGTTCTTCAGTTAATTCCGGCATTCGTAATCTAATAACACTGCCATCTGTGATCGGAGTCAAGTTCAAATCAGAGGCCATAATAGCTTTTTCAACATTCTGCACATCAGCTTTATCAAAAATATTTAACATCAACAGCATATTTTCAGGCACAGAAATACTTACCAGTTGTTTTAATGGAACTTTTGTTCCATAGTAGTCAACCTGTATCTTCGACAAAATATCAGGATTTGCCCTGCCTGTTCTCAAAGTGGAAAGATAGTCCTGGGTCATCTCTACTGTTTTATTCATGCGTTCTTCAATATCTTGCATACTAATCCTCCGAATAAATTTTAATAGTCTGGTATTACTTTATTCTAGTCCCGATATTCTCTCCCTTTAATATACGATGAATATTACCTCTTTTATTGATGTTAAAAACTATAATGGGGATTTTGTTTTCCATACTCAAAGACAGTGCTGTACTATCCATTACTCTGAGCTTATCTCTTAAAACATCCATATGCGACATAGTTTCAAATCTTACAGCATCAGGATTATGAACAGGGTCCGAATCATATACCCCATCAACTTTAGTCGCTTTTAATAAAGCATCCACCTTTATCTCCGCAGCCCGCAAGGCAGCTGTAGTATCAGTAGTAAAGTAAGGATGCCCGGTACCTCCGGCAAAAATAACTATCCTGCCCTTATCCAGGTGACGTTTCGCTCTGTCTAAAACAAAGGGTTCCGCTATTTCCCGCATTTCAATTGCAGTTTGAACTCTTGATTCAATACCGACCCGACGTATGGCATCCTGTAGCGCCAGGGCATTCATAATAGTAGCCAGCATACCAGTATAGTCCGCCGTTACCCGGTCCATACCATTAGCTGCAGCTGCGCCACCTCTAAAAATGTTACCTCCCCCAATAACTATTCCTATCTGAACACCGAGCTGACTCCCTTCCTTTAGTTCCTTAGCAATACTTATCAGAAACTCAGGGTCAATCCCGTATTCACGTTTTCCTTTGAAAGCTTCACCGCTTAGTTTAAGAAGTACTCGATTAAAACATTTTGTTGTCATCGTTATAGTATTGTAGCAAGTGTGTATATTATAAGGCAATAAAAAACATCCCTGCTCTTTTTCGTGGCCAGGTCCCATTGATATATATCAGATACCTCTGCCAGCAACTGACAAAGTTCATATGGATAAGATCTTCTGATCCCCATCCAAACTTAAAAGTTTCATCTACCAGATATTCAACAGGATTAACCAGTATTACATTTTCAATACCCATATTCTTACAGGCTCTGCAAATAGAATCTGTATTCCCTGGCGTGCCTGGCTCCACTATAATAAAATATATGTTCTTTAAAGAAAGGTTTCACAAAAAACAGTCACTATTCATAGCCTTTTTCCCAGTCGATAAGACGTTCTATTTTAATTTCATACCTCGGAGTATATGCTAAATACTGAGCCAGTTCTTTTCTCCTGGCATACTTTGTATCAGACGGGAAACCTTCTTCTTCAATAATACCTGCATTACTTAAAAGATAAAGCGCTTCAGATAGAGTCAGTGGTTTATCAGGTTTAAATGTACTATCCGGATAGGCAAACATCAAACCCTCATTAACAGCTGCCATAACATAAGGTGCCAGAGGATCATCCCTGGAAACATCAGAGAACAGGTTTTCCTGAATCTTATCCGGCATATCTATATCAGCAGCCTTAACCATCATTTTTGTAAGGAATCCCCGGGTAACAAATTCGTCAGGATAAAAATTGCCGTCCTCTTCTGCATCAAGGAGTCCCAGTGTAGCCAGAAACTCTATTTCACGCCTCTCTTTAATATCTTTTGTTAAGTCAGGAAAAGTAACTAAACGTAATATCCGCATCTTATAAGTTATAACCTGATCATTTAGCGTCGTTACATAAAACTTCAAAAGATTCTTGCCGCCTTTTAATTCTTTTGTAACTGAAAACTTATAATAATCGTCTATATAAACCTGCTTATCATCAAGGAATATCGATTTCACCATTGACGAAGATTCACCTATACATCTGACATATCTCCTATAGTTAACATGTTTATCTTTAGGATAATTCATAGCAATATAAAAATTGTAATTTAAAATCCCGGTATTATTACCGACATTATCAACTGCATAAATCATTATATTATCCATCTTATCAGGAACAGGACTGCCGCTTCTCAAATATGCTGACATCGTAACAACTGCCTCCCAGTAATAGTCATTTTTACTATTAAATGCAAACCTGTCATCGCCTGACAGACCTTCAACCTCTCTCATTGCCTCCAGAATATCATCGGAAGGTGTTTGCGCTATAACTTTAATTTTGTCATCACCAGCCGGCACTATACTGACTTCTACATCAGGCGGGGTAGTATCCAGCCAGACAACTCTTTTATCTGATTCAATAGAAACATCTCTCTTAATGGAATATGACTTAATTGTAATAACATTTTTCCCTTCAGAAAGCAGAAAACTATTAAAAAGCCATCTGCCGTACCTGTCTGTAGACGTTGTTCTAACTAAATCTCCATTATTGTATATTCTAATAGTAGACTGTCTGGAGCCAGCTCCTTTTAACATGATTGTTTTATTATTTGTCATTACAGTCTGAGCAGGAACAATTATTTCAGGAGTACGCTCTCTCGATTCTCCCAGTATCGAAATAGAGAATGTATTATCAGGGTTATTACCAAGCGGATCTATATTATTAGTATAATTATAATCGAATCTTATGCCATAGTTCTGCTCCCCAAAACCAGCCACACTTTCAAAAATCAAACCTGTACCAAAACTTATATCCTGAAAATTGGTTGATCCTCTTAAACAAAAATTTTCATGGAGATACCACTCGGCGCCAACCGCAATATTATCAACTGCATTATGAGTATATAACGAGAGTTCCTCATCCAGAACATCTATCCTTGCCCCGATAAAGGGTTGAAACGGCAGATAAGCCTCTGCTCCTTTAGCTGGCCCGCTGTTCCAGATTAAAGGTGTTGCCATAATATTCAAAACAGACACTCCCAGGTGGAGCTTATCTATATGATACTGACCCAGGTTATAAGTTCCAATCAAACCTGTATCAATACCGAAAGAAGACCTCTCATCGCTTGCAATAAACTGCCTCAAAAGCTTAAATCCAATACCTCCAGACAATTTATCAAAACCCAGGGCATCATAAAATTCCGTAGCTGCAACACCCTGAAAAATATCAAAACCAGCTGAGTATGTCCCTACAGCAAAAGCCTGGTCTTGATATTTAATAGATTCCGAAATGTCCCTTAATATGTTTGTGCCATAAGCAAAACCAAAAATAAGTTTCTGAGAAAATATTCTGTCATTCATAGGGATCATAAGTTCAAAAGGGAAACTAAAGTTAATCAGCTCACAATCAAAAAATCCCATTAACTGTTGATGCGAAACAGAAAGTGGCATAGGCGTATTGCTACCCACTACAGCAGGGTTAATAAACATACCTCCTATATCTCCATCTATTACAGGATTAGCTCCACCTAAAGACATAAAACGCGCACTAAACATTTGAAGCTGAGGATTAGCAACAGGCTGTCCCTGGGACTGCGCATCAACTTTTAAAGAACAAAAACAGGTTATTAAAAATACTAAAAAAAAATATCTTTTTAACATTAATATATCGCCAGCTTTGTAACCGCCATATCTGAATTCCCATCATTATCAGTTGCTTTCATTTTACAAATATACATACCAGAACGTAAAAAATCATTATTACTATCAATTTCAATCTCATTATACCCAAGGTCACAGGACTCCTGATGTGACCATACCAGTGATCCCAGGTGATTAAATATATAAATATCAACTTCAGACGGTTGAGTTATATTAAAACATAAGCTCAAATTTTGATCTCCAAAATAATAAGGACTGGGATAAAACAAAAGATTTTTAATCTTGACCTGATCTGAAATATAAAAAGATATTGCCGCCTCATCAAGTGGTGTACCATCAAGATCGTTAGCCTGTAAAAGCAGCGTACCATTTTCTTCTCCTACATTTGGCACACGTATTTTGGCCAGTGTTCTATCATAGAAGAAAGTTCCCTCGTCAGAATTCTTATCATTACTAACCCTGCTTAACTGAGAGCCATTCAAGGATATTTGAATACTTGCTTCATCTATAATATTACCCTGATCATTTAAATAGATAAGCAGTGTACTACCTTCTGGTATGGCATTATAATTAACAAATATCTGTTCTGTCTCCACAGAAGCACCGAATGTCAAAGATTCTATATAAGGAGGCAGTGTCCAGTCATAACGCTTCAGTGTTGACTGCACAGCAATGGTAATATATTCATCTGAGGCTGAATTCCATCTGACATCCTCTAAATTTACTACTTTCCACCTCGATAAATAAGCCGATCCGGAAGGCACTCTATAAAAAGTATAACCATCAATATAAACAATTCCATCAGAAATCGGATAGCTGTGACTAACATCAAAGTATATATCCAGTGATGCTCCGGGATTAATAGTTACCGGCATATCAGACTGGTCAGCTAATTCTATACTAAACTCAGACGAAACATCTGTTCCGCCAATACCTCCTTTATAAAAACGAGGTAAAACAGTGTCAATCCCTACCTCACTGCTATGGGTATTCTGTAAAGATACTGTTATCTGGAATGATGACGGCAGGTCCTGGGAGGAATCTATATCAGAACCAACTTTCGAAATGTTAATGTATTTATCACTTACAACCGAGGCAGCGGCTTCTTTAGGAACAGGTGTTTCACCCCCAAAAGTCAAACTGCCCGTTATATCATTAATCTGGCATCCAATCTGTCTGCCATCAGCTACCTGTCCGATATCATAACAAATAAACAAGTAGTTTTCTCCCTGCACAAACTCAACCCCGTAAACACTTGCCTGGCTTGAATTACTTAAGTAATCATTAACTGCTAACAGGCTGTCCTGAACCGAATCAAGCTCTGGCTTCGCAGTGTTTACAGGGTCAGAATCTCTATATATCCATATCTTGGATACACCTGTATTACTAAGAGAAAATGTTCCCTGAGGATTACCTAAGATAACAGAGGCCGAAGCAATAGTATTTTCTACGGCAAACAATTTTACATACAGCATAGGGGCTCTGGTCTGCCCTTCTATGACAGTAGAAGGAGATATATCCTGAATATCCATAATATATAAATTAGTTGACTCAAGGTCAATCTTAGCTTCCGGTGAAAGAGGTACCGGTAAAGTACCACTGAGATTAATTGTCACAGATTTAATCCCGGCATCCCCTTCTTCCAAAACACTTGTTCCAATAACCTGAGAAAGCTCCACAGCCGCATGTGTATTTACATTTCCGGACGAATCCTGCCTGTCTTTTATATCTATACCAAAGTAATAGATAACAAAGAAGGTTTTGCTGCTTTCTTCAGTAATCAATAGAGCCTGATTCATAGTCACAACAGCTTTTGATCCTCTCCTTCCTGCCACAGGAAGAATTTCGTCTCCATCCTCAGAAATACCATCAGCTGATTGTAAATCCAGAGAACCTATCAGCGTATCACTGGAGTTCTCATGAATACCGTCAAACTCTTCATCGTTATTTGTATCCTCATAAATTACAACTCTCTTAATACCATTTTCATCTGATGTGCCATTGACAAACGGAACAGCAGCAGTAGTAGCTCTAGTCCAGGTATTATCTATTATAATAGCGTTAATACTTACTGGAATCTGATGAGCCTCCAGGGAAAACATCATCATTGGAGCAACTGTACCTGACCCAAAGGTATCCGTATTAGGCACAATAGAGTAAGCATTATCATAGGTAAGTCCCCCAATATTTACAGAAGCAGGCGTATCAGGCCAGAGACCGGTACTTTTAATTTCAAGACCAGATCCCGAACCAGTGCCCTCTATCGATTTTAACTGGGCATAAACTTTACTGTCCGTACTTACTGGAAAGTCCTCTCCTATGTCATAAAGAATAAAATAGTTCTGTGTAGAGGCCTCAGGCAGCACGGTATCATCTATAACATTCGAGTCAATAACAAAACTGAGTTCTGAAGCCGAATCAAAAGAACCAGCTTCAACCTCATCAATTTTTATATAACGATCACTGCCAAAAAGTTCCGGATTATAGGTTTCCATTGTGTAATACTCGGCCTTATATAAGGTCGCTTTAACAATACCATTTTCAAAGTTAGAAGAGATAACAAAGTTCTCTGCAGAGTTATAAATATTTAATGTAACTGCAGGATCCAGATCTTCTCCTGAAATATTCATAAGCAGTCTTAAGACAGGAATATTTTCCTGACCAGGAATGGCAGTTCCTGTACCAAGTCCTTTTTTAGAAACATCCTCACCATTAATGTAATTCAATCCAGTAATTTTTATAGTAGACTTGAGGTCATAAGTTAAATCAGATTGTGGTATGCTGTTATCCTCATAACTTACATAATTCAAGGTAATCGAAACAAAGTCTTCTAAAACAGCGTCATCTAATACATCTGCAACTATAAAATAACCAGTTTCATTTCCGCTGACCAGCAATTCTGAAAAACCGGATGATGTAAGGTCGAACTGCGAATCATTCTGCCATGAAATACTGCTTAACAACTGATCTTCGTCTTCCTCAAAAGTACCATTATATGTACCGTCATCTCTATATAAGTATAGAGTAGAGATACTGTCTATCGGTTTATCATTTGTTGAAACATTAACAGCTGTTATTGTCTGATCAGAATCATCAGCTTTAACAGAAAAAAACAAGTAAGGCGCTTTCGAACTTCGTGGAGTTTCTCCGTTATAAGAACTTGATGATCTTAAGTCTTTAGCTATCTTATAGCGTACACCAGAAACAGTAGAATAAATATCACTGGAGCCCCAGGAAAGAAAAAACAAACAAAACATTAAAAAACTCAGGATTTTTATATTAATCCTGTATTTTAAAAAAAATATTCTAATCATTCTTTTTATCATTTTTATTAATTATACCATCTTTTAAAACTAAAAATTCTGCAATACATCATCAGGAACATCAAAATTACCATATACATTTTGAATGTCATCATCATCTTCGAGTTTATCAATCAGCTTTAAAACTCTCTCAGCCTGCTCACTTGTTAAACTGACCAGAACCCTGGGAATCATACTCAAAGAAGCATCAACATAAGATATCCCGTTATCATCAAAAGAGTTTTTCACCTGCTCATATTCTACAGGAGATGTAATTACCTCAATAGATCCATCATCCTTAACATCAATATCATCAGCTCCTGCCTGTGTCGCAATATCCATTATCCTTTCTTCCGACAAACCTGATTCAAACACTAGAACACCTTTTTTTTCAAACAAATAAGAAACAGAACCTTTAGAGGCCATACTTCCACCAGCTTTATTTAATATGGATTTTATATTTGGAACAGTCCTGTTTCTATTATCAGTAAGTGTCTCAATGAGCAGTGCCACGCCATTAGGAGCATAAGCTTCAAAAGTTACTTCATCATAATTAACACCATCAGAATTGCCAGCACCTTTCTGAACAGCTCTTTTAATATTATCATTAGGCATGTTGGCAGCCTTAGCTTTTTGAACAGCAAGCCTTAGTCTTGTATTAGTAACAGGGTCAGGATCTCCTGATTTCGCTGCCATCATAATTTCACGAACTAACTTTGAAAACAGCTTCCCCCTCTGTGCATCAGTCTTTGCTTTTTTATGTTTTATTGTGGACCATTTACTATGACCTGACATAAACTCTCCTGTACAAGGATACTTATAGCTGTTCCAAAATAAAATGTCCGCCACTTGTCCGCCACTGAAGTTTTCAAATGACTTCGTTTATGTACGCAAGTACACTGCACTTCCCCATTTAAACGGACACTTCAATTTGTACCAGCTATATAACTTGATATTTCATAATATAATCATCCTTAAATTAACACTTATTTAAGTATTTTACTTCCTAACAATATAAAAAAAATCAATAAAGCACAAATAGTTAATGAACTACCTCTTAACCCAGATTTGTCATTTATAACCCAAAAAACTTAAAAAACCTATAAAAAGCACAGCGAAAACCAATAATT
>JAAEMD010000440.1 GCA_024225875.1 bacterium | reverse complement strand
CAAAAAAAAACGGTTATGATTTAATTGCTTTTTCCAAAGAATTTGAGAGATGGGGCTTTATTTCCATTATCCCGCTGGAAAGATTCAGGAAGCTCAGGGCTCTTAAAGGTGCTGTTATGTTAGCAGGAACGATACCAAAAGCAAAAAAAAATGACATTCATATAGCTGGTTTATCAGAAGGAGCATTTCTATCATTATTATCTGTTGAAAACAGCCGGTCTGTTAAAACATTAACAATGATTGCCCCTCAGTCCATACATTACACTGGCAAGTTTTCTTTTCCTGAAATTATTAGACAGATTGATAAATTTAAAATCCCTGTATTATTAATTGTTGGAAAAAATGAAAAAAAATGGCGGCTGAAAGTAACCGATCTGATCCGCAGAATATTCATTCAGAAGAAAAAAAAATTAAGTTATGTTGAATATGATTGTGATAAAAGATGGTTTTGGAATTCTCAAAATATTTATATGAATGATATCTACAGATTTATTACCGGAAAAGATATACTGAAGATTCCATATAAGTATAAACATACAGAAATATATTAAAAATAATAAATAATATTAGAGGGTATAAGTAAATGAGAATAAGAACACATACAAATCCATTTAATTGTAATAACAGACTGGAGAAGGTGGATTTTTTTGAAGTATTTAATAATTACAAAGGAAAATTAGACCTTGAAATAGGTTTTGGAAGAGGGGTTTTTATTCGTAACTATGCCAGAAAACATCCGGATAAGTGTATTATCGGGGCAGAAATCAGAAAGCAGATTGTACAGGTATTAGATCAAAGAATAAAAAAAGAGGAGATAGAAAATATTTATATTGTTAATTCAACAGGTGAAATTTGTATGGAAGATATCATTGATGACGGCATCATTGAGAATCTGTTTATTTTTCATCCTGACCCCTGGTTTAAGAAAAAACATAATAAAAGGAGGATCATAAACCAGAGTTTTTTAGATTTAACAGTTAAGAAACTAAGTAAAGAAGGCAAACTGTATATTTCAACAGATGTAAAAGAATTATGGGATTACATAAATGAAGAAATAACAAGACATGGCAAACTAAATTATCTTGATAAGAGTAGTTTTTTTGAAAATTATTATGAAACACACTGGGCTGATTTTAGTCAGAAAGACAGTAGAGATGTTTTTTATGGGGCTTTTACTTTAAAATAAAAAAATCTCCCCTGCCCCCTTTTTTACTTTCAATAATATTTTCATCAACCAGAGTATAGACACACATGAGTATCTCAGTTCTGCTTTTATTACATATTTTTTGCAGGTCATCAACTGTACACGGTCTGCGTTTTATTGTGTTTATTATTATAGACTTTATATCACCTGCTGATTTTATATTAACTTTTTCAGGAGTAACATCAGATGTAATTTCTGTTGTGACAGGCTCAAAAAATCCTGCAATACTTTTCAAATGTTCAAAACTGGCCTTAGTAATATTTTCTTCTGTTCCAGGTCTATCCAGAGTGTTTAGTTGAACTTTATGCGGTTTAATTTGAGTTATAATATCTTTCAACTTCAGCAGTTCTTCATAAGAATCATTTATCCCGGGTATAATAAAAACTTCTAACCATATTTTCCCATTATACTCCCTGGCAAACTGTTTCAAGCCATCAATAATATTATTAAGCTTAATGGCACCCTCCGGCCTGTTAATTTCTCTGAATGATTCTTCAGTTGAAGTATCAAGCGAAGGAATAATCAGGTCTGCTGATATAATATCTTTTCTAACCTGATGATCAGATAACAGTGTACTGTTTGTTAATACAGCAATAGAGTATGCAGGATAGTTTTTTTTTATATGCTCAATAATAAGATTTATATTTTGCGCCAGCGTAGGTTCTCCTGAACCTGAAAATGTAATATAGTCCAGTTCAGGATTGTTTTTTAAAAAATCATCCAGTTCTTTAATAACTTTCCTGCTGTCAACAAACACCTGTCTTTTACTTGTCAGGTCTGTTGTTTTTCCACATTCACAGTAAAGGCAGTCAAGACTGCATACCTTATGAGGTATCAGGTCTATTCCAAGAGATCGACCAAGTCGTCTGGATAAAACAGGTCCGAATAAATACTTCATATATAATTCACTTTGATGAAGTAGAAATGTATAAAATTACAGCCTATGCATTCCTTCTCTCAAACTCTTTCATAAACTGAACCAGGGCTTCAATACCAGCAAGCGGCATAGCATTATAGATAGAAGCTCTCAGCCCGCCAACAGATCGATGCCCTTTTAAACCACTAAGACCGGCCTTTGCAGCTTCTGCTACAAATTTAGATTCAAACTCTTCGTTATTACTTACAACACGAAAAACCACATTCATTTTAGACCTTGAATCTTTTTCTACAGGACAATAATAAAAATCACTTTTATCTATAGCATCATACAAAATTCCGGCTTTTTCATTATTTAAAGCTTCAATACCTTTGATACCACCATTATTTTCAATCCATTCAAAAACAAGTTTCATCATATATATAGAAAAAACAGGAGGTGTGTTGTATAGAGACCTGGCCTCAGCATGTGTTTTATATTGAAGCATAGTTGGCAGATATTCGCTGGCACTTTCTATTAAATCTTCACGAATTATAACCAGTGTCACCCCGGAAGGGCCGATATTTTTTTGTGCCCCGGCATATATCAGGCCAAAATCACCTGTATTAAGGTCTCTTGATAATATATCAGAAGACATGTCCGCAACTAAGGGAACCTTTCCAGTTTTTGGAAATTCCTGATATTGAGTTCCAGCAATAGTATTATTTGATGTAATATAAACATAAGATGCCTCTGGATTAAGATTCAGGTTTTCAATAGAAGGTATATAACTGAAGTTTTTATCTTCACTGGATGCAACCATATTAAACGGTCCTATTCTTTTTAGTTCCTTTATCGCTTTTTTTGTCCAGCTGCCTGTATTTATTACATCTACAGGCTTATTATCATGGTATAAATTCATGGGTATCATAGAAAACTGTAAACTGGCTCCTCCTTGAAGAAAAAGAACATAATAGTTATCAGGTATATTAAGAATTTTCCGAAGTTTATTTTCTGTACTGGTAATGATTTCGGAAAATTCTTTTGAACGATGACTCATTTCCATTACAGACATACCGCAGTTTTTATAATTTAATAAATCTTTTTGTGCTTCTTTCAGTGCTGACTCAGGTAATACTGCCGGACCTGCACTAAAATTAAATATTCTATTATTCATTTTATTATCCTCCAATGAATTTTTATTATATTTATGTTAATAAATTTTGTTTTATAAAAGATATAAAATCTGCGACATGATATAGCTTGTTATAAATTACTGCAACGTATAATCTTTTATTTTTGCCAGCACGCAAATACTGTTCAGCTAATCAGGGTTTCAATTTAAGTATTCTTATTGAATTGGGACCTTTATATTCTCCGAATGGTATACCAGCAATGGCTACTATAATATCGCTGGTTTTGATATAACCCAGTTTTTTTGCTTCTTTCTTTGCCAGAGGGATCAAATCTCTCCATCGCAGAACCTCTTTAAATTTATTGTTAAGAAGGATAGGAATAATACCTCTGTATAGAGACATCTCCTGGAACGTTTTATAGTTATCAGTTGGAGCTATAACAGGGGTTATTGAATGAAGTTTTGAAGCTATAAGTGCAGTATGACCAGAGATAGTAAAAGCTAGAATTGTTCTGGCATTATTTTCTTCAGCGATTCTATCTGCCGCAATACAAAGAGAAGTGGCTGCACTAGACTCAACAAAGATATCTGTTGGTGTTGCCTGACCTTTTTTCTGTTCTGCAAGAAAACATTCAGATGCAAGGCATATATTGTTCATTGTTTTAACAGCATTTACCGGATCAACTCCTACAGCTGTTTCACCGGAAAGCATAACTGCATCACATTTATCAAAAATTGCATTTGCTACATCAGAAGCTTCTGCTCTGGTTGCAGTTCTAGAAGTTATCATACTTTCCAGCATTTGAGTTGCAACAATAACAGGTTTGATATACCTGTTAGCAAGGCTTATAATTGTTTTTTGCGCTTTAGGAACATTTTCAATGCCTGTTTCAACACCAAGATCTCCACGCGCCACCATTACAGCATCAGCTTCATTGACAATCTCCTCAATATTATTAAGCGCAAACTGACGCTCTATTTTTGCAATTATTTTAATATTATCAGAACCAAGCTTATGTAAATGTTCTCTGAGCTCTTTAATATCAGAGGCGTTTGATACAAAAGAAAGAGCAATATAGTCCAGAAAGTTATCCACAGCAATTTGAGAATCTATCTTATCTTTTACAGTAACAGGAGACATGCTTACTCTGGTGTCAGGCAGATTAACACCTTTTTTGTCTGAAATAATACCGCCCTGAATGACTCTGCAGACAATTTCCTTATCAAGTTTAGTTTCTACCTGCAGCTCAACACGTCCATCATCTATGTAAATAGTATCGTTAATAGATACATCTTTTATAAAATCAGGATATATTATCTGCACTTTTTTTGAGTTACCTTCGCATTTTTCTACTGTTAAGATAAATTCGTTACCAGCTTTTATTTCTGCTTTCTTATTTTTAAAAGTACCCAAACGAATTTTGGGGCCCTGTAGATCAAGTAAAATTCCAACAGACAGGTTCAGCTCACGTGCAGTCTTCCTGATAATTTCAACTTTTTCTCTTATAACTACCGGGTCTGAAAGGTGAGAACTGTTTAACCTTATAATGTTGGCACCCGCTTCAAGAATATTTTTTATTATTTCAGGATTATCTGAGGCCGGACCTATAGTAGCAATAACCCTGGTTTTTTTTATCGATAATAATGGATCTAACATATTTCAGCCACCTTATAAAATTTATTATTAAAGTAATATCTTAATATATTGTATCAGAGACACAAAAAAATATATGCATAAAAAAATTATAGCTGGTACAAATTAAACT
>JAAEMD010000439.1 GCA_024225875.1 bacterium | reverse complement strand
TATGGTAAAACACCTTTTCAAACTTTTTTGGATGCGAAATATATCGCTTTTGAAAAAAATACTCATCTATTGATTAATAACCACAAGGCGGTGCATAATGAATCCAGCCTTTCAGACACTAGCTCCTCTGCTTTAGTTTCTGTCTGTTAATTTAACTGTCTGTCAGGTTAAGTGTGGTTTAGTACAAAAAAATAAGTTCTAAGTCATTCATATGATCACGTAGATTTTCTCTTTCCAGATTTTTAAGGTTTTTATGATCGCTAGGTTTTATTCCAAAAGCGGCTTCATGTATTTCTGATGTTAAAATAGCGTATTCTTTTTGTTCTTTAATGCCTCTCTTATCCCATTCATCTGTAAGTTCTTCGCGGATTGCAATCCCACGCATTCTTTTTTCTATCCAATTATCAGGGTAGCCCTTAAGGCTTTTGTTCTTTTTGTTCCCAATTCAGGATCTTCTATTTCTTGGATTCGTTCGTAGCCTATTTTGGCTAGCCACCGTTTAAAAGGCTCTGCTTTAGGTGAAACGATTGATTGAATAATCCTGAAAAGCCCTTCTGTATTTGTAGCATTTACCTTTCTTATTTTTCCATCTTTAGCAGTCATTTCAAGGGGGGTACAGATTGTACCCCAGTTGATATTTAATTCCGGATCTCTTGCTTTCATTTTTTTAAGATATTGCTTTGAATCATTACTATCTGTTAATACTTCAATAACATCTACAACAGCAAACCACCATTCATTCTTGTGAATGACTCTTCTGATATTCTTGCCTTTAAAAACGGCTATTTTATTTTTGTTTTTATCCATAATTTATCTTTTCAAATTCACATCATTATACCAATTAACCTAAATTATTGGATAATACTTCATCAGCTTTAGACATAGGTGTATCGATTCCATGCATAAGAGCAACCTTATACCCTGGATAATTCCCTGTGTTAATCTGACTTACAAATACGTCTCTATTCATTGCTTTTCCCATTAATTGATCTACAAATATTTCATTTCTGCCTGTGTCACTTTCTTCAATTACAACTACAGATTTTAGAGGATTAATTTGTCCTAACAACTCATCTATCAGTTGCTTAACTTTTGTTCCTAACAGTTCTTCTAAAGACATCTGAAGTGTTTTTGCAATTAAAGACAACCAAGAATAAGGGTTTTTATTTAATTCTTGAAGCGTTTCTTTAAATTTTTGAATACTCCCATAGGTTTTAATAATGCCATCGTTCAAAGTATCAGCAATATCGTAAGCACGATCAATAAGACTATGTTCTAGTTCTGCATCATCTGCAAGAGCTTTGATAGAATTAGCATCAATAAACTGTTTTACTTTATTTTCTAAACCAACTGATTTTGATATCTGAACTACAGCTGTATTGCTATTCTGAGTAAAAACCTCATAATCATACTTTTCTTCATTAATTTCTTGTCCTTTTTCCCACATCTTATCCCAAGTTTCTTTTACCTCTTTTTCATCTCCATTAGCTATAACCTCACTAATATGTGTGCCATCATCCCAATCATAAGTTTTAGATCCATCATCTTGTGTTGGTTTATTGTAAGATTGCTTTACAATTAAAAGCTCTCCTCTTCCAAACGGATTATCACCCTCAGCTCCACCTCTTATAATCTCTTTACTACCCTTATCGTCAGTATAGATAAAGTATAAATGTTGTGGATCAAGCAAAAGCTCTAGTTTATGCTCATTTACATCTTTTGAACGCGCTTCAATTTTTGCCATATTTATCACAGCCTTTCATAAATTATTATCATCCTTAATTTAAATTATACCCCACCGCAAATAGACATTCCCCCTACAATATACAAATAAGGTAAATATAATATATAAGCTCCAATTACTATCTTGAAATACCATTTTATTGGACTCTTAATCAACAAGAACAATAAGTATAGACCAGTAATTGCTACTAGTAGCTGAAAAATAAAGTAATAAGGCTGATAATTATTCTTAGTCGTAATTTCTATTGAAATAGCAGTATATGCATAAAGAATCGACATCGCTGGGCTAAATCCTGAATAAAAAAGTTTTCGTACTAACGAAAGCCCATCTAATAGTTTAAAACATATGACGCTTATACATAGTAAGCAATATGAGTAAAAAATATAAAAATACAGATACAATGCAGTATCCGCATCTTGAATAAGAATAGCAAGACCAACAAATGGTGCTGTTAGAAAAAATAAAAAGCCAAAGAATAAAAGTATGAGTGTTTCTTTCATACATTTTCTTCCTAAAAATAATTTCATATTAAATTCTATACTTGGGAAATTCTCAAAAGTAGCTAAGGTGTCACAAGAAAAACAAATGTATTATATCCCTTTTGAGCGCAAATCTATTATGCCATATTTATATATGAGGTACAATTAGCAAGCTTTTCTATTTTTTTGTTCAATTAACCTTTATTGTAACTCAAATCGTCTTTTTGGCGAATTTGTG
>JAAEMD010000438.1 GCA_024225875.1 bacterium | reverse complement strand
TTTTCGTTTCTCCTTGCTCAATATAAAAATTAAGCTCTTTTGTATTATTTATATAAACCTTTCTATACTTTTCAGGATTTTTTATCGCCAGCTTACGCTTACGTAAAAATTTTTCTAAGTTTTTATTCATTATTTACATGTACCTGCTTTTTTGATGAGTAATAATAAACTTTATTTTTTTCATACAACTAGCATTTTTTAATTATGATAAAATCTCACATTATACTTTGAATTTTTAAGATGTTATGGATATCAATCGTTTAAAAGAAGCACAGCTGTCGCTCTCTAAAAAAGTAAGAGCATCCGATGAAAAGCAATGTGTTAAGACAATTGCTGGTGTCGATGTTGCTTATAACGAACAATCATCTGAAGTTGTTGGCGCAATTACGGTACTGAATGCTGATACATTAAAAGTACTTGAAGTACAAACTAGTATTGAGCCCATCAGCTTTCCTTATATACCAGGGCTATTTTCATTTCGTGAAGTGCCACCGCTTTTAAATGCATATAACAAACTGACCATAACACCTGATTTAATTGTTTGCGATGGCCATGGCCTTGCACATCCACGGCGTTTTGGTCTTGCTTGCCACTTGGGTGTCACATTAGATATCCCCACCATAGGTTGCGGAAAAACCAAGTTATTAGGCGAGTTTAATGAACTTGCAGCACACCGCGGCGCAACGGCAGATTTATTAGATAACGACGAAGTTATTGGCAAAGTGTTACGCACACAAGATAACATTAAACCTGTTTATGTATCTATTGGCCATAAAGTATCTTTAGATACAGCAGTTGAGTGGGTTCTCAAGCTAACGCCTAAATACAGACTTCCCGAGACAACACGTCAAGCTGATCAACTGGTAAATAAAACTTTAAAAGAACATAGAGAAAAGACTTATGAAAAAACATAAATCTTAACTCATTAATAAAGCTTAAGTTTGTATAATATTTTTACCTTCTTAAAATTATCATTTCGAAAAGAAATGACCTCATCTAATGTTAAATTAACTAAATGGTGAAAGCTTAGTTCTTCTAGCTCCAGCCAAGCATGTTTTTTCAGCTCGTATAAAACACCCCAGCTAATATTTGAAACTAAAAGCGTATTAACTGGGAACTCTAACAGCGACGGCAATAATTCTGTAAATTTTACATCCGTTACGTCTTGTAAGCTAAGCTCTATAACATTATCAGAAAGCAATTTTTTTATATCGCTAAAACTCGTGATTTTTAGCGGTGAGTCATCAACCTTAGCATTCAAAGAAAAGATATCGTCAATACTCTTATAGATATATATACCACGAAGCTTATTCTCTTTATTAAATGATAACTTTAAACTTCTTTTATCCCCAGCTTGAACCTTCACTTTGTAATAAGACAACACTGAAGGCTCATTCCATATATATTCATACTGAATAGGACCAGCGCCATAAATTAATTCAGAGTAACAATCATGCTTTTGAAAATGTTGAGAAAAACCATCTAATTCCCACCCTTCAATGATACAACGTACATCACACACCCAGTCATAAGCAATCTCATAAACAACACCATTAAAAGGCTTACCTTCATGAAAAAGCTGTAAGTTTCCATCCCATTTTTCATCAATGATACTATCTAATAACTCAAGCCCTTTAATATCGATATAAGGAAAATTGTATTCTCCTAATATTTCGCCATTAAAAAATTGCTTTTTGCTAACAACAACCCCGCTTTCAGTGAAAATCGCAACCCCCGTAAAAGGCACCCCTTTGAAAAAGTAGGAACTTTCCTGTTTTACTAGCGCACCAGACACAACAAGTGGTGGAGCTTCACATTTCATTTAATAATCAACCCAGCAGAAAATTGAACATGCATTTTATTTTTAAGTTGTACTTAACTAAGAAAATAGGTAAAAAAAAAGCCGCAATCAGCGGCTTCTTTCAACACTAAATATAATTATTCAGCGTCTTTTTCTTTGTACTTTGCAGCTGTTTCAGTGATTAGTGGCTGTAATTCACCACGTTGAAACATTTCGATAATAATGTCACAACCACC
>JAAEMD010000437.1 GCA_024225875.1 bacterium | reverse complement strand
TAAGACAAAGACGTTGTTCGTGCTACATTTATACGCACAAATTCGCCAGAAAGATAGTTTGAGAGATATAAAAATCATAAATTCAAGTTCAAAAATCCGCTTTATGCTCTTGATGCAACAACCATTTCATTATGCTTACCGGTTTTTGGCCAGGCTAAATTTCGTTGCAAAAAAGAAGCTGTTAAAATGTACTGTTTATTTGATATTAAAGCGCAAATACCAGTTTTTAATGTAATAACACCAGCTAAAGAATCTGATGTTATTGTAGCCAAAAATATCAGTCATATAGCTCTTCCAAAGTAAACTGTCCGACACTTAAAGTTCTCAAATGACTTCGTTTATGTGCCGGGTATTTATCAACACTATTGTGGGCCAGTTTGAGTTTATCGTCTGAAATTGAATGAGTTATTTTCATTTTTAACTTTGTTTCCGATCACATAAGATAGCCTTCTGCTACCTTAATAACCTTGCCACCAACATTAATATCAAATTCATTATTGTTAAGAGCTGCTTTTAACAAAAGCAATGAAGGTCTGCCTATTTCATAACCTTGCTCAACTTTAATATCAATATTTTGCGTATCAAAGTAATTGTATTTCACCAAATAAGCAGCTAAACAGCCATTAGCACTACCAGTTGCAGGGTCTTCCGGTATAGTTGGATATGGCGTAAAAACTCTTACATTTAGCTCATTATCTTTGCTATATGTTTCTGGGCTAAACACCATAATTACCAACGCTTTACTTTTGCTTTGAAAAAGCTCGATATCTTTCAACCGGGCTTTCTTAACTACTGACAGGTCTTTCAATGGAACAATTAAAGTATTAACGCCAGTTGATATCTCCTTAACAGGAAATTTAGTATCAATATCTTTTTTGGAAACACCCAATATTTGAGAAGCGGTTGACTTAGGTATTTCGTTACCAAACTCTGGCGATTTTTGTCTCATCCAGAGTAAATCATCTTGCTCAAAAGTCACAGGTATTCGGCCTGTTTTTAAGTCAAGATTGACTTGTTTAGATTTCTTTTTAAGTAGTTCGTTTTGAATTATATAAGCTGTACCAAGTGTTGGATGACCGGCAAAAGGCAACTCTTCTTCTGGCGTAAAAATTCTAACCGAATAGCAATTACTATTAGTTTCTTTGCCATTGATAAAAGTAGTTTCGGAGTAATTGAACTCTTTTGCTATTTGTTGCATTTCCTTTGTTGACAGGTTATCTGCGTTAGTAACTACGGCTAACTGATTGCCGCTATATTTTTCATTAGCAAAGACATCTACAATATAAAATTTATTTTTCACAGGACTTAGCTGCAAGCTAAATATCTACTTTAAAGTAAAGTTTGAAGCTATCAAAAAGCTCCATATTCAACCTTCCTCTTGAAGCGGAGCTTGTTAAATATTCATATTGAAAATACAAATAAAAAAGTCTTGCTTCAGCACCGATTGATATTCTGTCAATAATACTTTTTTCTATCCCCAGATAGTTTGAATAACCCAGTCCCAAACTGCCAGACTTTCGTATTCCGTTAATGGCAGTGTCATATTTACTATAGCCACCGGATAGATCATATTTATTCTTACTAAATATGCGCCACTCTTTATCAGGTTTATAATTAATATCACCAAATCCAAAAACAATATTTATGTCTTGATTTTCTTTTTCCAGCTGCAGTCTTGTTTCCAATGATTTGAATGAAGAATTTAGAGTTGTAATTCTTGCTTCAAACTCTATTGTTCCGGTTGTATCTATGATTTCAATTGGATAAAATTTTATAGCATTTGGATGTTTTAAATCTTCTTTGGCAGTAAGTGTGGCAGTAATAGCCAAAAATAAAACAAATGCAAGGCTCAGAATTCTTTTCATTAGACTTATAACTGCTCCTTTTAGCCTGTTTTAATTATATTTATTCTTTATTTCATTTTTTTTAAAGCAAAATAATTTCTGACAAAAGTAAAAATAGTGTAGAGTCCCCATAAAAGAATCAAAATTGCAATAGCAACAATAACAATAAATACAATTTGTTCCGAAACAGACTTGCCAGTTAATGGATTTAACTGCAATACAAGAATGATTCCAGTTATTTCTGCTATAAGTACAACAATATTATTAATTAAATTTTTAAACATTTTCATTTTATCTTTACAAGAGTATTATTCTTAATTTTGTACACATAATCAACAATATTAATAATTTTTTCATTATGCGTAATGAATATTTTACAATTGTTGTTGGTTTTATACAAATTAACTAACCTCAGTTTTGGATAAGTAACGAACAAAACATGAACTATCCATGAGTAAAAGAAGAGTGCCTCAAGTAAAATATTAGTAGAAAAAAGAATATTTA
>JAAEMD010000436.1 GCA_024225875.1 bacterium | reverse complement strand
TTGAATCTAAACAATTTCTGTTTTTTTAGTTGCTGTAATAATCAAGAACCCCGCTTCTTTAGGCTGAAAAATATTACCGGACAACAGTGAACAAAAAAGCAAAAAAGGTGTAATGAGCTAATGAATAATAGCGGGAAAACAAATCCCTTACAGGAACAGGTATTGATGGCTTTGCTGGTTCTTAAAAAACTGTTATATGCTTAACTCCATCAACTGATCCGATTTCAGGTGATATATGTACCCATGGGTCTTTTTGTAGTAAAAATATTGTAATATTTGATTTTAATTGTTTTTAACAGGATGCTGGATTACTGTGTATTTATTATTTCAAAGCCCTTGTTCAATGCTCTTGCTTTGGTAACTGTATAGTTAGTAAACAATGAGGCTGTTTTATCTTTCCATACCCTTGCATCTTTGCTGGTTTTAAATGGTATAAAGAGGGTAGACCCTGATCCTGACATGTAAAGTTGGGGTGCGTTTAAATTTATGAGCTGTGCTTCAATGTTTGATAGTTCAGGATAAAGACTAAAAACAATACTTTTCAGTGAATTATGGCCTGAATGATATTTCAGGATTTTTGAAGGAGTTCTCCCTGGTTTTTTATTGCCTGTCAGGTGCTTATCAAACTCAGCATATATTTTTTGTGTGCTTATCTCTATGCCTGGCTGGATTATAACAAAATAATTGTAAGGCCCCTGTTTTACAGGTGTAATAGAGCCGCCTGTACCACGGACAAGTGCAGTTCCTCCTGAAAAGAAAAATGGGATATCTGCTCCAAACCGCGTGCCCATTTTCGCTAAATTATTATTGCTCAGGTTCCAGGCGCATGCTGTATTTAGAAAATAAATAAAAGCTGCTGCATTTGAGCTGCCACCGCCAAGGCCGCCTCCAACAGGTATGTTTTTAGTGATTTTTATTTTTAATCCAAAGGGGATTTTATTTTTATAATAAGAGTATATTTTTGTGATTATGTTACTTTCATTATCTTTGAGAGCAGGGTGGTTACAGGTGAGTTCAAAAGAATTATTTTTTTTGCTGGTAATAATTTCAATTTTGTCATAAATTGAAATGTTCTGGAATATAGAGCATATGGGGTGGTACAGATCTTTTTTTCTTGGAGAATAAACCAGTAAGCTAAGATTTAGTTTTGCAAAAGATTTAATTTGATAAGTGGACAGCATCTAAAATAAAAAAGCCCTCTTCAAGAGGGCTTTTGATTATTATTTATTTTATAAGAGAAGTAGTTTTTTCCACTTTGTACTTTTCTTTTAGTTGAGTCAGATAGGTGGTGGATAGTTCCTGCTTCTTTTTACTTATCATGGAGTTATTGATATTATCTTTAACCTGAGCGAAGGTAAGCTTCGGCCTGTATCTTACATCTTCCAGTTTTATTATATGAAAACCAAATTGTGTTTGTGCTATTCCGGATAAATCTCCAGGTTTTTTTATTGCAAAGGCTGCTTTTTCAAACGCAGGAACAAGTTGTCCTCGTTCAAACCAGCCAATAGAGCCTCCATTTGTTGCTGTTGCATCAGTAGATTTTTTTCTGGCAAGTTCTCCGAAGTTAACGCCTTTTTTAAGCGACTCAAGGATTTTTTGAGCTTCTTTTTTTGTTTTTACCAGGATATGTCTGGCTTGTCTCTGCTCTGTTTTTTTGAATTGAGCAGAGTTAGTGTTATAAAAGTCTTTGAGCTCTTTTTCGGAAACTGTTACTTTTTTATCAACCTCTTCATTTAGAAGCAAAGATATGATGATTTGTGTTTTAGCTCTATCAAGCTGTCTTTTATAATCCTGACTTTTATAAAGCCCCTTATCTTTGGCGGCATTCAGCAGCAGTGCTTCATTAATCAACTCGTCAACAATTTTTAATTTATTTTCCTGTTTATTTAATTCAGCCTGTGTATTTTCAGGGTACATTTTTATTCTTTCATCTATATCGCTAATAGTAATTTTTTTGTTTTTAACTTTGGCAACAACGTCTTTACTGTTTTTGGCACCAATAAAACTGACAGAAACAGCGGCTAAAATTAAACAAGCGGCTAAAATTATAAATAATAATATTCCTGATTTCTTTGACATAAAACACTTCCTCCTAAATTTACAATGCGTATCATATTATTTTACATATTTTTTAGTATATATTTTAATAGCAGCCGGAGCTGAATGCAATAGATGTTAATTACATATACCTTTTTTAATCTACCGGCAGAAGACTTATTTTCTTTTGTTTATCAATGTCTTTGATTTGAACCTTTATGCTGTCGCCTTCTTTTAAGAGATCTTCTATCTTAGCGGAACGGTCTTTGCTTAAGGTTGAAATATGTAATAGACCGTCTTTTCCAGGCATAACTTCAACAAAGGCTCCAAAGGCCATTAATTTATTTATTTTTCCTACTACAATATCCCCTGTCTTTGGTTCTCTTGTCATTTGAAAAATCTGCTGTTTTGCTTTATCAAGAGATTCCTTGTTCTTAGCATATATGCATACTTGTCCAGAATTACCATCTGTAATAGTAACAGTTGAGCCAGAAACCTCTTCAATCATCCTTATATTTTTTCCTCCAGGACCAATTACAAGGCCTACCTTTTCTGGTTCTATATAGATATATTCAATTTTAGGGGCATTTTCAGATACTGTACTTCGTGGCTTATCCAGTACTTCTGTCATTTTTGACAGAATAAAAAGCCTGCCTTCTTTTGCCTGCTCCAGGGCTTCCATAAGTATTTCATGAGACAGACCGGCTATTTTTATATCAAGCTGTAGTGCCGTTATGCCATTTTCTGTTCCGGCAACCTTAAAGTCCATGTCTCCATAATGATCTTCAAGTCCCTGGATGTCAGAAAGAATAGCATAACTGCCACCTTCTATTAATAATCCCATAGCTATACCTGATACAGGTGCTTTTACAGGAACACCGCAGTCCATAAGAGACAGTGAACCAGAGCAAACTGATGCCATGGAAGAAGATCCGTTGGACTCTAATATTTCAGACACAATTCGAATTGTATATGGAAAGTCAGCAGTATCCGGCAGGATAGCTTTGAGTGCTCGTTCTGCCAGCGCTCCATGGCCCAGCTCTCTGCGGCCTGTCCGCAGGAAACCAGTTTCTCCTACTGAAAAAGGAGGGAAGTTATAGTGAAAAAAGTAGGGTTTTTTAAAACTGCCCTGCAGCCCATCTTCTATTTGCTCATCATTAGCAGTTCCAAGCGTAACAACCCCCAGACTCTGAGTCTCGCCTCTTGTAAATATAGCTGAGCCATGAGTAGATGGCAGAGGTGCTATATCTATGCTTATAGGCCTTATCTCATTAAATTTTCTATTGTCAGGGCGTATTTTATTATGAATTATAGCTTTACGAATTTTGTCTTTTTTAATTTTGTGATAGATATTTTTGGCGTTAACGACCTTATCTGTTTTTTCATCGATAAAAGAACAAATAACCTCTTTTTCCAGTTTTGCTAAAAAGTTTTCAAGATCTTTTTTACTTCCGGAATTAAGGTTTGTTTCTATCCTGTCTTTTATTATATCGTGGATTTTTGCTTCTATTTCAGGAAATGATAAAGCTTCTGGTGCGAGCTGCTTTTCTTTGCCTGCAGTAGAAACCAGGCTTTCCTGTAACTCTATGGATTCTTTTATGAAGGTATGGGCAAACATAATTGCTTCACATATTTTCTCTTCGGACACTTCGCTTGCGCTTGCTTCAACCATTAAAATTGCTTCTTTTGTTCCTGAAACAACAATGTTTAGAGTGCTGTTTTCCAGAATTTCAGTAGAAGGATTAACAATAAGTTCACCATTATACTCAGCTACAAGAGCAGCTCCCACAGGATCATTAAAAGGAATATCTGAAACAGCTACAGCAGCAGAGGCACTAATAATAGCAAGAGCTTCCACTGGTAATGACATATCGTAAGAAAGAACTGTTATAATTATTTGAACGTCATTTTTCAGATTCTTTGGAAAACATGGTCGTAGTGGTCTATCAATAAGGCGAGCCGTTAATGTTGCTGTTGTAGAGGGGCGGGCTTCTCTTTTGAAAAATCCCCCTGGAATTTTGCCGGAAGAGTACATTTTTTCAGAGTACTCAACCATTAAAGGAAAAAAGTCAATGTCTTCTCTTGGTTCTTTAGACATTGTAGCTGTTGCTAAAAGAATTGTATCTCCGCACTGAAGAATAACAGATCCATTGGCTTGTCTGGCAATCCCTCCTGTTTTTAATACAATTTCTTTACCACCAATTATTTTTTTGCTGGAGATAGAATTATTTAACATATTGTAGAGTCCTTTCAAGATAAAACGACTAGTTAGATAGCGTTTTTTTTAAAGTCTATTTGCTGATTCTAATTTTAAGTTTACCTGTTATTTTAATGTAGCTGTCGTAATTTTTTCTGCGTAAATATTTCAAAAGACTGACTCTTTGACCTACCAGAGAAATCAAGCCTCTTCTGGAATGATGATCTTTTTTATGTTTTTTAAGGTGTTGAATTAAATGATTGATTCGTTCTGTTAAAATAGCGATTTGTATCTCAGATGATCCTGTGTCGTTATCACTTTGTTTAAACTCGTCTATCAGATCTTTTTTATTTTTAGTTCCTATAAGGGCCACTTTTTACCTCCTTGTGTAATTATCGCATTGGTTTTTGATGAGAGTTGATGTGTTATTTGGGCTATTCAAAAAATATCACAAACATCTTAATTATAAAAAAACAAGAATGAAATAATATCACAATCAATCTTATATGAGCAAGAGCTATCGCTGGGTCTATAAAATAAGATGCAGCTAAAGTTGAAAATTTTGATCAAGACATAAGAGATGATATAAAAATGTTTTTCTTAACTGTTTTTTTTGCTATAATCTGATAAAGATTTTTAATCTTTGTTAAAGTTTAATTCTCACCGCTAAGAAATAAAAAAAGATTGATTGAAAAAGTTTAGGAGATTATAGAAATGGGAATATTATCAAAATTTTTTCCTGGGTTAAATTGTGATCTGGGTATAGATCTGGGAACAGCAAATACACTTGTCTTTGCTCAGAGTCAAGGGGTTGTAATTCAGGAGCCCTCAGTTGTAGCTCTGGATAGTCAGAAGAACTTAGTTCTGGCTGTTGGTGATGAGGCAAAAAGGATGATAGGCAGAACCCCTGGTAATGTTGTTGCAGTACGGCCTTTAAGAGATGGTGTTATAGCCGATTTTGATATTACTGAAACAATGCTGAAATATTTTATAAAGAAAGCAGCGCCCAGCCGTTTTTTTGCAAAACCCAGGATTATAGTTGGTGTGCCGTCCGGGATTACAGGTGTAGAGAAAAGGGCTGTTCTGGATGCAACTTATTGTGCTGGTGCTAAAGAAGCTTATCTGATTGAAGAACCTATGGCCGCTGCTATAGGAGCCAGCCTGCCTGTTTCAGAACCAACCGGCAGTATGATAGTTGATATTGGTGGTGGAACTACTGAGGTTGCTGTTATTTCCCTGGGAGGGATTGTTGTTGCCAAGTCAATCAGGGTTGCTGGAGATGAAATGGATGAGGCGATAATTGCTCATTGTCGTGAAAATTACCGTTTATTAATAGGTGAAAGAACTGCTGAAGATATAAAAATTAAACTGGGGTCTGCGTATGATACGAGAACAGAAGAGACTCTTGAAGTACGAGGCAGGGACCTTGTTTCCGGCTTGCCCAAGACATTTACTTTAACCTCTACAGAAATCAGAGAGTCTTTGAGAGAGCCTGTAAGAGTGATTGTAGATGGGATTAGAATGACACTTGAACGAACACCGCCGGAACTGTCATCCGATATTATGGATATGGGAATAATGCTTGCAGGTGGAGGAGCTTTACTAAAAGGTCTTGATAAGCATATTCATGCAGAAACCAGTATATCTGTATCTATAGCGGAAAACCCTCTGGAATGTGTTGCTTTAGGTACTGGTAAAGCTTTAAATGAAATAGATGTATTAAGGAAAGTACTTATTACAGAATAAAGTATTGTACATAACGCCGGTAGATTAAAATTGGAAATAGATCAACAATATAATCTACATCAAATAATTTTAGATGAAAAACTGATATCTAAGAAGAATTTAAGTATATTCAAATCTTTTTCAGATGAGCAGTTATTTAATACTCTTAAAAATACCTTTATGTTCTCAGATAGTTTTTTACTTAAATTACTGGCTAAATATTTGAACATATCTTTTAAAGAAATTTCTACATTAATTATAGATAAAAGGGTTAATGACCTGGATTTGGCAAGCTTGAAAAAAAATAGAATTGTTCCTGTATATAAAGATAACAGGGGCTTTTGTATTGCGGTTGATAATCCTTACAGTGCAGGTGTCAGAAGACTAAAAGAGCAGTATAAAGAGCAGTTAAAAATTGTACTGGTCTGCTCAGAGGATATTAATATATTCTGGAAAGCTGAAAACAGCTGTGGAAGCGATAGTGAAACAGATCAGACTCTTCTTGATAAATTAATTGGCCATGCTATTCAAAAAGGAGCTTCTGATATACATATAAATAATACAAAACATAAGGCGCTTATAAAATTGAGGATTAATGGTGAGCTGTTTGACTTTTGTGAGTATAATAATGATAAAAAAAAGCAGTTATACTCTTTGTTAAAACTTCATTCTCATATGGATATATCGATATTTAATGTTCCTCAGGATGGTCGGATAACCTGGTCAGATGGAGTTAAGGAATATGATATACGATCATCCTCTTTACCAACTGTTTATGGGGAAGATTTTGTTTTAAGGCTTTTTCACACCGATAAAGATTATAAAAATATTGATGATTTGGGGTTTTCTGAAAAAAGGCAGCAGGTTATTCAAGAAATATTAGGAGAAGAATCCGGGCTGTTTTTGATTACCGGGCCTACAGGATCTGGTAAAACAAGTACGCTTTATGCTTTTCTCAGATACTTACTTAAGGAGAAGCGTAAGAATATAGTGACTTTAGAAGACCCTGTTGAGTCTGTAATAGATGGTGTGCGTCAATCACAGATAAACCCTCGTATAAAATATGATTTTTCAAATGGTCTCAGGTCTGTATTAAGACAGGACCCGGATGTGGTGATGGTCGGTGAAATAAGGGATTCAGAGACAGCTAAAATAGCTCTGGATGCTGCTTATACCGGACATCTTGTTTTAGCTACTTTACACACGGATAACTGCAGATCAACACTATTTAGACTTTCCAGTTTTGGGCTGGACCATTTCTTAATTATGAATTCTTTAAAAGGAATAATATCCCAGAAACTGGTTGAAAAAAATTGTCAGCAATGTAAAAATTCAGATGGTGTTTATTTAAAAAGTGATCCATCATTTTATGTGGGGTCAGGGTGTAAATACTGTTCATATAAAGGAACTGATGGCAGAATTTTATTAAATGAGATTCTGGCAATTGAAAAAGGGCAGTATTCAGAAGAAATCGTAAAAGATATTCTATTAATGGGATCAAATAACAGGTACTATTCTTTTGAAGATGATATTAAAGATAAGGTGGCTAAAGGTTTGATAAGTTGCTGTGGATAGATATGATTTTTAACAGTAACAAAATAAGAGATATAGCTGGTAGATTACGTTCCGGGCAGGTAGTTGTTTTTCCCTGTGATACTGTATGGGGGATACTGGGGATCGTACGAGACGATGTTGTTAACCGTATCTATGAAATAAAAAAAAGAAAAAAGAGTATGCCTTTGCTGGTGTTGATAGCTGACCTGAACATGCTGAGAGGAATAGCTAAGCCGCTTAAATCTTATCAAAAACAGAATATTGAAAAATACTGGCCCGGGCCGGTAACAATGATTTTTAAGAAAAGTGCTGAATTTCCTGATATAGTTACAGGAGGCCTGTCGACAGTCGGTGTAAGATTCCCGGACTTTAAACCTTTAAGCTCTATAATAGCTGAAACAGGAGAGCCCGTTATTTCTACCAGTGCCAATATTTCTATGACCGCTATTCCTGGAAATAGAAAAGAGATTTCTGAACAAATAATTGAGAAATCAGATTATATATATGATGATTTTGAGCCTGAACTGGGACAAGAGTCTATAGTAATAGACTGTGTTTATGAGGAATTGAAGGTTTTACGAGGAAAGCTTTGAATAATATGTAATTTACTATATTGCAGGCCGTTAGTTATCCGGGTATAAATATAAATGGGCAAAAGCTGTTTTTTAACTGATTCTTGTGACAATGCAAAATTAAATATGCAGTATGATGAAAATCTTTTACTTAAAGCTAAAAGCGACAGGGCAGTTTTACGTTATTTCAGATTTTACAGATGGCCTTTAAAGTCTATTACTTATAGCTATAAACAGGATTTGCCGAATGATTTGATGGTTTTTGATAACTCAAGAAGAATTACTGGTGGAGGAATAGTATTCCACTGCCCTGGTGATATAGTTTTTTCTGCAACAGGTAAAATGAACGATGATTTTTTTCCTGATACATTAAAGAAAAAAATCCTTTTTATTACAGGTACGCTTAGAAATATTCTAATAAAGAATGGTGTCAAGGCAGGCTGGCGACAGGGTGATAATAAGAAAAACAGATCGGATATAAATTTTTGTGCAACTTACTATAGTCCTTATGAACTTTATGCTGGCGACCAGAAGATCTGTGGCATAACCATGAGAAACACAAGGGAAACCTTTATTATACAGGGCATCATTCATATGAGTTCCAGCTATGATGAGTTTAAAGAAATTGAGAATAAATATAGAGCCTTTTTTACTAAAGGGATTGAAAACAACAAGACGAATGACTTATTAAAGGCAATCGAGAAGGTCTTTTTGAGTAGTTGAAGACTTAACTTTTGTAGAAACAGCTATTTATTTTTTGTTACCATGTTTTTTATTTCTTGTGACAGGTGATTTTTAATGTACACATCTACCATTTTTTTTGTTACGGTGTATTTGTTTTTTGTAGATGAAGGAGCATTATACATAATATCCAGGGTAAGCTCTTCTATAATAGCACGTAGCGCACGCGCTCCAACTTTTCTTGCTATGGCAACTTTTGCAATGAGAGAAAGAGCTTTTGTTTCAAACTCAATATCAATATTATCCATAAGCATAATTTTCTTTAATTGTTTTGTAATAGCATTTTGTGGTTGAGTGAGAATTTTTATCAGAGCTTTTTCACTCAGATCATGTAGAGGCGCAATAACAGGCAGGCGACCTATCAGCTCCGGGATTATCCCATACTTTAGTAGATCTTCTGTTTGAATATGTTCAAATATATTATGTTTTTGAATCGTTGAGGGCAGTTTTCTCTGACTTTTAAAACCAATCCTTCGTTCATTCAATCGTTTTTCGATAACAGGCTCGATACCAGCAAAAGATCCTCCACATATGAATAGAATATTTGATGTATCAATAGTCATAAACTCCTGGTTTGGATTCTTTCTGCCGCCTTTAACAGGTATATTTACTTTTGTTCCTTCAAGCATCTTCAATATAGCCTGTTGCACCCCTTCACCTGATACGTCTCTGGTTATGGAGGGGTTTTCAGATTTACGTGTTATTTTGTCTATTTCATCAATATAAACGATACCCTGCTCTGTTTTTTCAATATCCTTGCCGGCTATTTGCCATAATCTAAAAAGCATCATTTCAGCATCTTCTCCCACATATCCTGCTTCAGTAAGGGTTGTGGCGTCAGCTATTGTGAAGGGAACATCTAAAACCTTTGCCAGAGTTTGAGCAAAAAGTGTTTTACCTGTGCCCGTAGAGCCAATTACCAGTATGTTACTTTTTTGTAATTCAGTTTCAGGATAATGCGGTGTCTGGACAAACAGGCGCTTATAATGATTATAAACAGCAACAGAAATGATTTTTTTTGCCTTATCCTGCTCTATTATATGCTTGTTTAGCCAGGAGTGAATAACTTTTGGTTTTGGTGGCCAGTTATCTTTCTGAGGAGTTTTTTTTTGAGGGCTTAACTCAGAGTTGTCTTCAGAAATGATTTTATTGCACTCCAGAATACATTCTTCACATATATTTATGCCAGGTCCGATTATTAATTTAGACACCATATACTGAGGCTTGCTGCAGAAAGAGCAATTTTCAGTTTGGTTTTGATCATTTACCATTATTCGTTAAAGATGTAGTTATAACCTCGTCTATCAAGCCATATTTTACTGCATCACTAGAGTCAAGGTAAAAGTCTCTGTCAGTATCTTTTTCAATTTGTTTTTTATTTTGTCTGGTATGTTTTATCAGGATATTATTTAATATTTTCTTGATTCTTAAAATTTCTTTTGTTTGAATCTCAATATCAGTTGCCTGTCCCTGAGCGCCACCTAAAGGCTGATGTATCATTATTCTGGAATGAGGCAGAGCATATCTTCTGCCGTCTTCCCCGGCAGCCAGTAAAAGAGCTCCCATTGAGGCAGCCTGTCCTAAACAGATAGTGGATATTTTTGTTTTTAAGTATTGCATAGTATCATAAATAGCAAGTCCTGATGTTACAACTCCTCCCGGGCTGTTAATGTACATATAAGCTTCTTTCTCACTGTCTTCTGCTTCCAGAAATAACAACTGAGCTATTACAGTGTTTGCTACAGTATCATCAATACTTCCAGTTAAAAAAATTATTCTTTCTTTTAGCAGTCTGGAATATATATCGTAAGATCGTTCCCCTCGACCCGTTTGCTCAACAACCATAGGTATTAATGTCATAATTTATCTCCTTTTAATAAAAATAGTTACTTAATTTGATTGATTTTTGAATTTTCAACTAAGAAGTTTAGAGTCTTTTGCTGAGTAAGAGAAAAACGTAAATTTTCAAGGTCTGAAGACTGTTTGTAGCTGGCTATCTGCTCATCAGTGTTTATATCAGGAAGATCTAGTTTTTTGATTTCTTCATCAATTTGATCATCAGTTACTTGAAGGTTTTCTTTTTTGCTGACAGCTTCAAGGATAAGGTCGATTTTTAATCGTTTTACTGCAGGTTCGGTGTACTCGTCTCTTAACTGATTTTTATCTTTTTTTATTATTTCCAGATATTTATCTAATGTGAAATTCGACTGCGTAAGTGAATTTTCAAGCTGCCTGATATTAAAATCTATTTCTCGATCAATTAGAACCTGTTGAATATCCACACTGGCATTTGCTGATATTTTTTCCAGTATAGATGACTTCATTTGTTCATCACTTTGTTTTGTGGCCTCTGTTTCCAGGTTTGTTCTGATATCAGCCTTAAATTCGTCTATGGTTTTGAATTTAGATAAGGAAGCAACCAGCTCATCAGTAAGTTCAGGTAATTTTTTTTCTCTTAGTTCTTCAACTGTTACCTTAAAGTTTACTTCTTTGTCAGCAACTTCTTTATTATGAAAATCAGCCGGGTACTTTATGCTGAAAGACTTGATCTCGTCTTTTTTCATGCCGGTTATCTGTATATCAACTTCATCGCCAAAAGAATTAGCACCGATCTTTAACCCGATATTATTTCCAGTCCATTGTTCGTAAACAGTATCGTCTATTTTTGCTTCAATTGAGCATCTGGCAATATCATCTTTCTGGCATTCTCGATCAATTAATTCATAACTGCTACGCTGCTCCAGAACTTGATTAACGGCATTTTCAACCTTTGTATCATTTATTACATCTGATGGTCGATCAGCTTTAATGCCTTTATATTTACCGAGCTTAACCTCAGGCTTAACGTCCACTTCGCAGGAGAAACAAATAGGGCTGTCTTCTTTATATTCTTTCAGATCAAAATTTTTAGGCTGGTCTATAACAGGTATATCCAGCTCTTTAATAGCTTCGATGTAAGCGTTGTTTACTATATCCATTAATGCTTCTTGAATCAGAATATCTTTGCCGTAATGACTTTCAAAAATTTTTAGAGTTACCTTTCCTTTTCTGAAACCAGGAATCTTTGCAGATTTAGAGAGTTTTTTAAATGCTTCCATAACAGCATCGTTCATAACATCATGCGACTCTTCGATTTCGAGGGAATATGTATTTGCTTTTCTTTTTGATTTTAGTATTTTCATAAATAGTCCTTAACTTGAAGCTCCTGTCAGGAAATAATCAGGAGATAATATTTTTATCTGGAGCGGGGTACCAGATTCGAACTGGCGACCTTCTGCTTGGCAAGCAGACGCTCTACCAACTGAGCTAACCCCGCATAGTATGCAAAAAATAACATATGCATAATTATAAAGCCCCAAAAATTTTATCATAAAACTTTAAAGTCTGTGAAGCCAAAGAAGTTTGCTATTCTAAAATAAAGATCATTTATATTGTTAGCTGGTATGTTTTCAAGCAGCTTTTCTTTTTTTATTAAATCGCAGGATATAATATTCTTTGTATATACTGTTGAAAATTTATAACGCCAGTAATTGTCCAAGTTTAAAAAGTATATATCAGCATTTTTTTCCAGGAGCGTATTTAATTCTTTATAAAAATAAGGGGTACGTGTGCTGATGGGATCTATATAGTGGTGATTGATATGTACAATAACAGGATAGCCGCCTTCCAGTAATTTATCGATGTTTGATAAATTATCTGATAATGGTATATCAGGAAAGGAAACTGTTTCAAACAGATTTTTCATTGCCATAGGAAAGAAGTGTATTTTCCATGGTGCCATCAGGTACTTTGATAAAGGTATTATTACTGGAAAGTCAAATAAGTGAAACAGAAAGAAAGGGCTGGCAGGATTTCGTCTTGTTGTTATTATTATTGTTGGTCGAGAAACATTTTTAGGGAAATCTATGGTTTTATAATATACCAGGCCTTTAAAGTAAAAATATAATTTAAAGAAAAGATGCAGGTATCGGAATATGCAGCGTTTCCAGATGTTCTTAGATACAAGAGACGTAAAAAATATAATGCTTCTGAGCAGAATAAAGTATGGAGCAAAAGAAGCAAATAACAAGCTTGATATTATTCGGGCTTTTCTAGTATATTTCAGTTGTTCTATATTATATTGGAGAATAGCAAGTTGTTGTTTTGCAAACTCTAAATCTTCCATATTATACCCTTTTAGCTGATGCTGCCATGTTTGTTTTGCTGGAAAATATCCTGTATTTTCTTTTCACGTTCTCTGAGTTTTTTGTCAAGGTCGAGATCGGTTTTTAGTTTTAATTCAGGGGCTTTTTTTAGTTTTTTTTCTGGCTTTTGTCTTATTTTTTTTGCTCTCAATACTTTATTAACGGCTTTAGGCTTTGATTTTTTAGGGACAGGTTTCTTTTCCATGACTTTATCAGGCTGTTCTTTTTTTGCGGCTACTGCAGGGAGGTCTGTTTTTAGCCGGGCTGTTTTTTGGACTGTCACAGAGTCAGTAGAAAATGATACCTCAGGCCTGGCTGTTTTTTCTTCTTTTAAATTCTCTGTAGATATAGTGTCGACTGAAGGCTTTTTAATGTCAGCAGCAGTGGTTTGTGGAGTTTTTGCCTCTGTTTTATGCTTGATAACTGAAGTGCCGGGTTCATAGACAGGGGGAATAAGTTTGTTCAGGTTTACAGGCGCTATATCAGTTTCCTGGTCTGTAAAATATAAAGTGCTTTCTGCTTCACTGAATTCATTTAGTTTTGAGGAGTTTCTGACTTTATTAACGATCTTTTTTGTTAAGTTATTTAAATTTTTTGCGGATTCAGGATTTCTAAAGTAGTCTTCAGATTTAAATGTGGGGTTAGAGTCGGTATTAAAATCAGAAGGTTTTTTCATTTTTATTATTTATCTGGTTCTGAACTTTCATCTTGAGTCAGCTTCTTATCGCTTTCATTTAATAATGTATTAATATCTTCTAAGTTGCCCAGCAGGCTTGCCCTGTTCCGGGCCATTTTTTGCAGTATATTACCTATGCGGTCTTCAGACTGCCTTAAAGTGTCCTGTAGATTTTTTATCTGTTTTTTTTTTCTGAGGCTATTGATATAAGAAATTATTATCATAGAGAGGATATGCAGAGCAATGAGCACCCCAATAACTATAAATAGTTTGCTTGACAGAAAAGCATCTAAAATATTCTGGGCAAAGTCAATCATTATATAACCTCTTTTTTCTTAAAGTACAGCTAAAACTGGCTAAAGGCAAAGTATAAATTACTGGTTTTTTCCTGATCTAAATTACTTTTTACTTCTTTTAGTAGTTTACAATATAAATTGCGCTTCTCAAAACTTGAAATTTTTTCATAAGAAAAAAGTTCTGCTAATATATAGTTAATCATATAAACAGGTAGTTGATTTAGTATCTTTACAATCCACATGCCGTTAGGCAGTGATTTTAATGAAATGATAATTTTATCAGTTATATCAATGATCCTGTTTTTAAGGTCTGGAAACAGGTTTACGCAGGGCTCTAAAAGATAGAGAAATTTTAGACTTATCATAAATGATTCTTGATTTGAAATTTTTATTTTAAGAGCAATGAACTCTGATACAATATCAAAAATAATATTTTTAACATCCTCGATATCATATTCAGATAAAAGTTTTCTGCCGGCAAAGGCTGTATCCTCAAAAGAAAGCTCAGGATTCTGTATCATATTTAGAAGGTGTTGTTTTTCATTTTGTATAAGGACAGGGGTGCTTTCTTTTTTTTGAATAAAAATGCCACCTATACACTTGATATCTTTACTGGAGATACCTTTGAGTATTTTATATTTTTCAGGTTCTTTTTGATATATGGATCGTAGTATTTTAATTTGCAGATCAGTTTTCAGGTTTTTGAATACTGTAGAGAGAAATGTAGTGTCTCCATGATAGATGAAAAGCGGTAAAAGCTCATATTCGTCCATAAAGTTTGATATTTTGAGTTTAGTACTTCTATCGAGGAAAGACAAAATAACATTTTTGGTATTTACAGGTCCGATAGATCGGAGTACTTTAAAAACTATTTGTATTTCTGAAGGATTTGTAATTGATATATTTGTTTTTTTGTGTAAAAAGATATCTTCCAGAAACTTTGCTGCGAACATAACTTCTTCACTATTTAAATCTTTCAGGTATGACTCGTCTATCATGTGTTTTCCCTGGTTTCTGTAGTCTACAAATGTAAACAATTTTTAAAACGACTTTATTATAATAAAAATCAGTTGCTTATAAAATCACTGGTAACAGCTGGTAAATTATCTGATTCCTTTTTTATATTTGCAAGTAGCTGGTGATATTCTTCAGGGTTTAGAGAAGGATAGGACTCAAGTATTCTGGAATAAAAAGGGTTTTGACTTTTATCAATCTTATTTTCGGAAGAAGATCCGGCAATAATTTTTCCAAACGGGTTCTTTATTAATTCAACAGAAGCTTCCAGCAGGTCGTCATCAACTTGAGACTCAGCTTCTCCAATTGTGGACTTTTCAAAAGAATATATCAGTTCTGACAAATAATCTTTTAATAATAAAAGATCTTTTTCTGCTTTTTCTGCCTCTGGGCTGTCATTATTCTTTAAACTTTCTATTGATTCATTTATTTTTGAAAAGATATATTTTTTTTGTCTTATATTTTCGAGCAATATATCCAGTGAAGCATGATCTACTTTTATTTCTTCAGTAGTATTATGCTTGTTAAGCAGTTCCTGGAACTTGTCCTGGAAATTAATTATTGTTTTTTCTGTTGAATTGAGTAAATTTTCATATTTTTTGAATGAAGCAGTCTTTTTATGTGAGAAATATGCGATGATTTGCTTATCATGTCCCTGACGAATTTTAGCGCTGATTGATTTTTGAAGATCTTTAAATTCAATAGGAAAAAGCATTTCTTCTAAATTATTTAAAATGTTATAAAGTGTTCTCTTCTCAGAAGGAAAGTTATTAAGAACTAATCCAAATCCTTTGTTTTTTGCTGAATGATCGTTTGCAGTAAAAGCTCTAATGATTTTTATTTTTTTATTTAAGATGTTGTGTGATCTTAAAGTACTGTTATCTTCTATATGGTTAATTGTGTTGTTTGATGTGATAACTATATTAAGTTCGGTTAAAAGATCATTAAAAGCAGTATGGAAGGTCTCAGGGTTATTAAGCTCTTCAATTTTTTTCTTTCTTCTGATAAAGCTGTTTTTTAAAT
Source organism: bacterium (assembly GCA_024225875.1). GTDB lineage: Bacteria > Margulisbacteria > Marinamargulisbacteria > JAAEMD01 > JAAEMD01 > JAAEMD01. The sequence continues at coordinate 1,287 of JAAEMD010000436.1, read as the reverse complement.
CTGATAATTTTGAAAAGTGTTTAGTACCTTTGCTTAAAAATCCCACAAATTCTTGAGAATATGAGAGGTCAGGATGGTTCGGATGGTCTGATAGAATGTCATTTATTGTGTTTATATTAGACCCCAGTTGATTTACAGGCAGATCTTCCAGGCTGATTTCAGTAAGAGACTCCATAATATCGTTGATAATAAATAAAAAAAGCGCTTTATTTAAAGTAGCTTTCAGATCGCTGGCTTTTTGTATCAAGAGGGTGTTTTTTGCTGAAAAATTCTTGAATTCTGGTTTGTTTATCAGGGCTGGGTGCTGTGGTTTATCTGACATAAGATCTGTTATTTCAGAAATTTTATTTTTTAATTCCTTCTTTTTAAGCAGGGCAGGGTTCTGAGCTGCAATAGAGTCTAAAATCTGATTAAATATTTTTGTGCTGGTAAAGTTTGACAGGTTAGATTTCAGGTCGTTAAGTATTTGTCTGGCTGGTAGCCCTTTTAGTAGAAATGGTTTGTATTCGGGCCGGTGAAAGACAGGTTTATCAGGTTTTGATATTTGATTTGAATCAAGAAGTTCTGTTATTAAATTAATACGTTTGTTAACAGTTTCGGTTGACGGGTTGTCCAGCACACCGGAAGACATATCGCTGCCTAGAAACTCTAGAAAAGAAGTAAAGTCTTGAATAAAGTCCAGGTTGATTAACAGTTTATGTTTAATAGAGTGCAGGATATCATAATAGTCAGTGCCTTTTTGTAAAAAGGAACGCCACTCTTTCTTTTGAAACTCCGGTCTTACTGCATTATTTATGTTGTACTCAGCGAGTAACTCATCTATTATCTTTATGTTTTCTTTTATCTTTTTTGTATTCAGACTGTCCTTTTTAGTGAGTTTGATCTCATTATGGATTGAGTTAAAGGCCGTGTCAAAAGCAGATTTAATAACTAAGAGTTTACTTTTTTCTTTAATTAAAGAGTCTTGTAACTCTTTTAATGCTTTAATTTCACTGGTTTCTGGCAGCTTTGTTTTGCCAGTATCTTTAAACTCAGGGTTCTCTCTTATATCAGAAAGTGTATTTTCTATAGCAGAAATCAAATTGTCTATTTTATTTATATTAGAAGGTTTTTTAAGGTCAAGATTAACAGTGTATTTTATCATTACAGGTCAACCTCCTGTCTGGCAATAATGTCAGGTGACAGATTTTTTTTATGTAAATGACTGGATAAGGCTGTAATTATTTCTGATGATAACCTGTGCTGAAATTCTATATCGCTGATATACTCACTCAGAATGCCTGCAAG
>JAAEMD010000435.1 GCA_024225875.1 bacterium | reverse complement strand
TTTCATTGTAAAGTGGTTAAAACGATCTGAAGGAACTTTTTGATTATTAGTTAGACGTACATCCTTAAGCATAAGACTTTTTATTTGATTTTTAGTGCTGCCTGTCGAAATAATTTTATTCATTTAATCCCCTTTATTTCCAGTTTAACCAATGGTTTTATCCAAAAAAATAACCTGTAAACATGGCTGCTGCTTTATTTTAGATGTTCACAAACATTATATATCTTTCAAAAAACAGATAAAATACAGCAAATTACTCAATACCGGACACTATACTGTTTAATTGATTATGCAGCAATTGCAGCAATTGCAGCAATTGCAGCAATTATCGTTTTCTTGATCTTGATCTTCATATTCATTGCTTTTTGTGTTCTGGTTATTTTTTTCAATTTTTTTGCTTTGTTCCTCCAGAATCACCGCAGCCTCTTCTTTTAATTTCATTTGATTTTTTTTGATATTTTCAGTTACAGGTCTCTTGAACCCTGAATCATTAATGCTGGCCATTTGAAATGCAGTTAAAGCAGGCCAGCCTTGTTCGCAGGCGGTCATAATTTTTTGCAGCCTGGATAATGAAAACCAGTGTGATGAAAACAGTTTTTCTCCTGTCTGTTGTATACTATTTGTATTATTTTTTTGTTTTTCATAGACTCGATACTGGCTTTTAAGGTGTTGAATGAAGTAATTGTATTTTATTATTCCTGCTTCACTGTCTTTATTGCCAGAGTTGTTTTTGTCTAACTCATTCAGTATTAGACAGGCTTTCCAGCCGTTGGGGGACAACAGTATATCTAAACACTTTAAATTATAGTACTTTTCCATATTTGTACTAATGAGGTTTACTAAACTGTCTTTATAACTGGTTTTTGGCAAACAGTAATTTGAAGTGATTATTGGGCGATCGCACATTAATGAAATAAAACTGTTCGAAAAATTAAGAGCTTTAAATATTTCTCTAGTATAACCATTTAATTCAAAATATACTTGGAATTTTTCATACTGGGACCCATTGGGAAATTTGGAAATATTTCGATTAAAGCGTGGAAAAGCAGCGGCCATAGAATTATGGATCTGGTCAATACTATTAGCTTCTATACCATACGGAGAGACCTTATTATTATTTAATGCCTGGATTTCTTTTGTTTTATAGACTCCCTTTGTGATGAAAGTTCGAATATTAAAGCACCTGGATTTTGAATGCATTTTAAATATAAATTTCGTATTAACTTTTGAATAATTAAAACTAAGGCTTAACAGGTCCGGAATATTTTCTATCCTGCAATAAAAATCATTAAAGCGTTTACCCCATTTGTTCAAAAGGTGATGAATGTTT
>JAAEMD010000434.1 GCA_024225875.1 bacterium | reverse complement strand
TTTACAACCTCATAATAATCTTTGATATAAAATGCTATAATTTTCCAATGCTTTCTATTACCTGTCAAAAGAATAAGTTAAGAAAATTTATAAAATCAAAATTAATACGTTTAAACAATAAAAAAATAAATAGAAACAGCTTTATAATCTGTAGTAAACTAAACAGCCTCCCTGATATTTTCGAACTTAATACCTTTGCTGCTTACCAGGCATTTCAGGAAGAAGTAAATATAAATCCATTTATCAACAAACTATTATTAAATAAGAAAAACGTGTACCTTCCTGCATATGATAAAAAAACTCAGCACTATCTCTTTGGCAAATTAACTAAACTGAAAAAAGATTTAAAAAAAGGGCGGTTTGGAATCAAAGAACCTGTAAACTCAGTACCTTATATAACAATTAAAGAAACCAGAAAAAAAATAGATGCCTGGCTCATACCTGCTGTTGGATTTGATATATACGGCCATCGTCTTGGACGAGGTGCCGGCATTTACGATACATTTTTAAGAAAATGCCAGGGTTTAAAAATCGGTATAGCACACGATATCCAGTTGCTGGAACAAGAAAAAGTTCCAGTAACAGATAATGATGTTAATATGGATATGATAATAACAAATAGACATATACTAATTTTCAACTAACTGGTATATTTCATAGATAGTCTAAAATAGACTCTCGCAATTCTTTATTTTTATTATAAAAATCACTTTTGTTATTAAGCTTAAGATCTAATCCAAGCCTGGTCAGAAAAGTAAAAATCAGCTTTTGTTCCTTGTTAGCATCATGAGTTAAGTCTACATCTTTATTGTAGTTTTTTTTGTAGAGTTTAACAGCTCCGCTATTATCATGGGTAAGATTTGAATGATCATACTGAAAAGTTTCTATATATTTATTTAGATATTTATTAATTAATTTATAATCATTTAATAAAGGCTCTATCTCTATTTCAGCTTCATTTATTTCTTCTAAAAAGTGAAGCACATACAAGTCTATACGGCTATATCTAAAGATTTGCATACAGTTATCAGCTAAATATTGTCTTAGGCTTGGAACTAAAGGCTGCGTCTTATCATTTACTTCAGTTAAAAGATCTAATATGGGCCGTTCTATTGTAGATCTGGAACACAACATGTAGTCTGCTTTGCTATTAAACAGTTTTTGAATATTTTCAGCGAGAAAATAATATTTTCTCATTGAGACCTTAATGTCTCCCACTTCATCTTCTTCTCCAGAAAACCTACTATAATTTTCATTTATTGGCAATTTGCTGATTAACTCTAAAAATATAAAGTTTTTCATATTTTTTCTAACAAATTTAGGATGTTCAAAAACGAAACCCTGATATTTTCTACCTTCATATTTATTTTTGGAAGTACACAAACCTGTATCGACAAAGAAGTTAGTCGCTCCCCTGTCTATTGTATCCAGGAGCTGCAGCATAATTGATAAATGAAACGCCCCTTTCATTCTTTTTATGAAAGGATAATTGCATCTATCTCCCTCCCTTAATAATGTAATAAACAGAATATCCAGCAGTTTATCAGGAGATCCTCCAGCATACTTTGATATAATATCGAAAAAACCAGATTTGAACTGACCAATTGCGCAAAGAAGTTTTTCCATTTCTTTTTCTAACGGAAAAACTTCTTTACGCAATATTTCTTTACAGCATATCTTTAAAAAATCATCAAACCTTAATATGTTATATATCCTGACAGGCAAACTACCCCTGCTATTACTGAACAGTTTGAAGTTATCAAAATCTTTCTCAATTGTTCCCATAATCTTATTCAGAAAAAAACGTGCCTGCCCATAAGATTCCTCCTGATTATGAACATTGTTTTGTACATATAATGTATTGTATGCCTTATAATATCCCCTATCAAAATCATAGTTCTTATGTTCTCTATTTATCTTCAGTTTTAAAGCTACCAAACTTTTCTCATGTCTATATTTCATACGTTTAATAAACCATTTTCTGATAATATCTTTTTTTTCGCAGACCAGGTCTTTCTTTAAGATATTATTAATTTCTAAAATAAACTCTTCACTTTTTTTATTAAAAGAATTGAACCTGAGTATTGCTTCGTCTGTGGCTTTGATTAATTGAACTGGTTCATGGGCTGCTTTGCATTGTACTATAAGTGCTTCATATAAAAATTTTCCCTCCAGACGTAGAAAAAGAGTTTTTTGTATACAGCTACCTAAACTGAAAAATTTATTGTTCTTATCTTGAATTGCCACGCAACATCTCTTATCCTCCAGATTATATTCAGGTTTGTTCAATACCATTTTAGAACTTCCACCCATTTCATTCATAACATATATTTTAAACTTCTGCAGTGACTTGGCTAACTCTGCAGGAGTTATTCCATATAGTCCTCTAAAAGGTAATTGAGGTACTGGTTGCCTGTTAGTTGATTGAAAGTTACTATCAAACACATTGTAATTCTGCATACCGGCCATTTGTTCTGATTTATTGAAGTGAATAATATTATTACTCATTTTATTACTATTTACAGCATCAAAAAAATAATAA
>JAAEMD010000433.1 GCA_024225875.1 bacterium | reverse complement strand
TCAAAATATGATACACTACCATTAGGAATTCTCCAAAAAGGTGGTTTTATTGATGGTGATAGAATCTGCAAATCATTGTTAAGATAAATGAATTTATATTGCTCCCAATTAAGAGAAGATATAAATTAAAAGAAAAAATGGGGTATAATACAAATTAAATAATTGTAAAATTTGAAGGAAGAGGATTATGTATAATTTAATATTTGACGATACTAATTTTTAGCTCGGTAAAAATTATAATGATATCTTTAGGAGAGGAAAAATGATATCTTTGAGAAATAATAATAACTCATCTGGTAAAGCTTTACTTATGCTGCCCTTTTTAACATTAGGTTTATGTATTTTGGGAGGGGCAATATTTTATCTTCTTGTTATGCAGCCAAAATTAACACGACAAAAAGGAGATACGCAAGACGCAAGTACTATGCGAAGAGACTCAAAAAAGGCATTTCCTGAAGCGCCTGTATCTATGCGAGACGCAAGTGCTATGCGAAGAGACTCAAAAAAGGCATTTCCTAAAATGTGTGTCTCTACGCAAAAAGCAAAAACTATGCGAGACGCAAGTGCTATGCCGGGGGAAGCAAAAACTATGCGAAATTGGCAACTAGAGATAATTACTAAATACATTGCAAGAGCAGTCTCTAGAGCAGTAAAGAAGGAATTGGATAAAACAATTAAAAAAGAAGAAGAGTCGACTTATTTTGAACTCGCTTTGAACACCTATGAAAAACAGTTCAGCAATTTTCTTGCTCTCCTTGGGGTTGTTGTTGCAATATTTATTGCAGTTTCTGGATTGGCCATGTGGGCTGTAAAAGACGATTCAAAAAAATCATCTGAAATAATTAAAAATGATCTCAACGCTTACTGGTCAGATCAAAAAAAATCATTTGAAAAACACAGGAAAGAAAGTCTTGAAACACAAATTAGGGAAATGATCGATACAGAAATTGGCAAAAGATATAAGAACAATAAAACAGATTAGAATAAGGAATTATTAAAAAGAGGAAAGTCAGATGAAAAAGAAATTAAAGACAAACCAACGTATTATCATGAAAAACCAGGACCATCTAACTACTCACCCATTGTAGAGGTCGTAAAATGAAAAAATATTCCGCTGCATTCCCTAAACAATTAGATATGCGCACATTACCATCTGGCAAAGAATGGATGCTACTAAAGGATTTTTCTTATCACCACCCAAAGGTTATAATAAATGTTCCTAAGGGTTTTATAACAGACATTGCGAGTATACCACGTCTGGCACATCCTCTCATAACCAAGAATGGTCCCTGGACATTCTCGGCGGTGATTCATGATTTCTTATATGCTGTGGAATTTTCTGACCAAAAGACATGTGATGATATCTTTCTCGATGCTATGATTGAGTGGGGCGTAACATGGCACCGACGAAATATAATTTATTCAGCCGTGCGCACCTTTGGCCGGATAGTTTGGAATAAGCATGATAAAAAAGAAGTAGATCGTTTAAGAAAAATTTATAATAATAACATAATCCTGAAACCGTGAGAAAAATGGAATAAAATTGTAAGCGAGTAAGAGATAACCTGCTAAGTCGGCTTAAAACCTATAATATAAAAACTTAACCCCAGCAGGTTATCATAGCAGTAAAATAGACCAGAGTTGTGAGGAAGTCAAATCAATCGGTGAATTTTTAAGGAGTTTTTGCTCTTTAAAATCATAAAAATATTTTTTCTTATAATTGAAAATTAATTATTACAAGCTTATAATAGTTAGTCGTTTTAAGAGGAAACGTATTAAGAATAAAAAGGGTTATATGAGAGTTTTATTTTCTATCCTGTCTTTATTCGTAGCTTTGAACCTTTGTGGCAAAGAAATTAATGTAACTTATCCTAAAGATCCGTTTAGTCTGCAATTGATAGTTATGAAAAAGAAGGGATTGCTTCAAAAAGAGTTT
>JAAEMD010000432.1 GCA_024225875.1 bacterium | reverse complement strand
TAATGCTAAAAGTAACTTTTAATCGCTGAAATGAGACCGTCGTCAGCAATAACTTGATACTTTTGGCAGCTCTGAGGATTCTGTAAATCACTACATAAATAGAGAGATTTACGCTTATCGTCAAACTTAGGATGTAAATGCGAGTCAACAAGCGTTGCACCGTATCCAAATACACCAGGCCAATAAATACTTTTGCTAACCATCCCTAATTTTTTATAGGTGAGTAAAGTTGGTTTTGGAAAAGCTATAATGATAACTGCAATAATAGCGAGCGTTATTAACAGCCCTTTTTTAGGTTTAGGGTTTTGGCTATTTAACTCTGTATCAATAGTGTGTTGTTTAGTTTGTGCCTGCCTTTGAGAAGTTGCCCGAGTTTTATTTTTTTGTGTTGTATTTTTTCTTGCCGGTGTTTTACCTAGCAAGGATTGTTTTTTTGGTGTTTTTGACATAAAGCAGATCTGGCCTTTTTTACATAGGTCTTTATAATTCAAATAGTAAATTTATATACTAAGCTAATTATTATAATAACGTAAAGTTAGCTTATAGCCTATGAGGAATGAAGATGGACACGCAGCTATCAATTTTAATAGTGGATGACGTTAGCACGGTGCGTAGTTTTTTGAGCCAAACGCTCATGCATCTAGGGATAGACAATGTAAAGGAAGCATCTACTGCCTCACAGTGTATTAGTGAATGCCAAGCAGCAAAATACAGTATGATTTTTTTGGATATTGAGTTACCGGATGGAGACGGAAAAGAATTAATTGCACAAATCAACGAGATGAGTCCAGAAACGAATGTAATTATGGTGTCTGCGCATTCAGCTGTTGAAAATGTAAAAGATGCCATAGATAAAGGCGCTAAAGGGTTTATCGTAAAACCGTTTACACCTAAAAAAATAGCAGCCATGCTTAAAAAGTTTTATCCAGATTTAGAAAT
>JAAEMD010000431.1 GCA_024225875.1 bacterium | reverse complement strand
TGTACGAAAGTACACAGCACTCAGGTATTTAAACGGACAGTTCAATTTGTACCAGCTATAGCCAGTTTATAATCATTCTTTTGAAATGACAGACACCTTGTGTTGAAATTTTTAAAATAAAGAGTTTAAAATTAAAAGGTGAACAGGAATTTTTGAAAATAATAAAAAAGACTGAATTATTATATACTAATTGTAAAGGGAGATTGATTTTGCAGCATAAGGTTTTCAAGTTCAAGGCAAGAGATAATACAGAACTATATGGGCAGATATGGTTTTCTAAAGAACCGCTTCAGGGAGTAGTATGCCTTATTCATGGACTTGGAGAACACAGCGGTCGTTACAGATATCTGCAGAGTAAGCTTAATAAAGCAGGCTATGCTTTAGCAGCATTTGATTTGCGAGGGCATGGTTTTACTGATGGTATTTCTGGACATTTAATTTCTTATGAAGTTTGCCTGGATGATATAGAGATTTTCTTAAGAGAAGTAAGAAAAGAGCTGTATGCCGGTATATATATATTATACGGTCACGGTCTTGGGGGTAACCTTGTTTTAAATTATCTTTTAAGGAGAGATGAGAATTTTGCAGGCGCAGTTGTATCCAGCCCATGGCTGATGCTGTATTATGAACCGCCGGAATGGAAACTTGTTTTAGCTAAAATAGTAGATATTTTTTATCCATCACTGACAATAGCCAGTGGTATAAAAGTTGAAGACCGGTCTCAGGATCAGGCTTATATGCTGGAGTCAATTAAGGATAATTTACTGCATGATAAGATATCTGTCAGTACACTTGTTGATTTTTATGAGTCTGGTCAATGGGCTATAAAAAATGCCCATAGACTAAGATATAAGACTTTGTTGATGCATGGTACTGGCGATAAAATAACCTTAAGCAGAGCCAGTGTAGAGTTTGCTTCAAAATGTAAAGAACTGTGTACTCTAAAACTGTGGCATGGAATGTACCATGAACTTCATAATGAGGTTTCAAAAGATCAGGTTATTGATTTTGTTATTGAATGGTTGAAAGAGCTTTAATTGTATTAACCTGTCAGCAATAATAATAGAGCTTCTGGTTTTATTATATTATATGGCTTAAGTGTAATATTTATTAGTCAAAAATGTAAAAAGAAGTTATTCTTAAACAGTAAACTTGTTTAAATATACTGTATAATTTTATATTTAGAGGTTTTTGTCATTTGAAAAATGTTTTAATGGCTGCATCCTGATATATATAATATATGAAAAATGTAAAAAGTAATTTATGAAATATTATTATGCGGCTTGTGTAATAAGGTGAGCGGACAATAGAAAGTATGCCCTGGTTTATAGAAAATAGAATTAAAAAAATATATATGTTTAATAGATTTGTATTTAAGATAATTATTCCAGCACTTCTTGCTATTTTATTATTTGTAATATCAATATATCTGATAGTACTGCCAGCTTTTGAAAAGAGTATGATGGATCTTAAACGTGAAATGATTCGGGAACTTACCAACTCTGCCTGGAATATTCTTGCTAAATATGAAAGTGATGAAAAACAAGGTATTTTAACAAGAGAAAAAGCCCAGGCCCAGGCTATAGCACAGTTTTCAAGCCTTTATTATGGTCACGATATGAAAGATTATTTCTGGATCAATGATCTGGAACCTCGTATGCTTGTACATCCATATCGTAAAGATCTGAATGACAGGGACCTTTCTAATATAAGGGATAAAAACGGTAAAAAGATCTTTCTGGAGTTTGTAAATATAGTAAAGAATAAAGGGTCTGGCTATATTGAATATATGTGGCAGTGGAAAGATGATGATACCAGGATAGTTCCTAAAATTTCATATGTGAAAATTTTTGAACCGTGGGAATGGGTTATTGGAACTGGGATCTATGTTGATGATGTTAAAAAAGAGATAAATGATGTTAAAAGAAAAGTGATTTACCTGTCTCTGGGTATTATGGCTGGTATTTCTCTGTTGCTTTTGATTATAGTGCTTGAAACCTGTAATCGTGAAAGGGGCCGTATAAAGGCAGAAGTTTCTTTAAAAGAATCAGAAGAGAAGTATCGTGTTCTTGTAGATTCGGCTGGTGAAAGCATAATAATGATGCTGGATGAAGAATATCTTTATGCCAATCATAAAACCCTGAATATGCTGGGATATACCTTTAATGAGTTTAGTAAACTGAAAATAACAGATGTTATCATTGAAAGTGACGCAGAAAAAGAAGCTGGATATACATTCTATCAGGGATTGCTGGATGGGCTGAATGTTCCCAAAAAATATAAATCAAAACTTCAAAAAAAGGATAATAGTTTTGTAGAGGTTATGTTGACTATATCAAGGATTGACGTTGGCGCAAGCCAGGGATTTATAGCTATTGCTTCTGATATAAATATAAGTAAAGAAATAGAATTAATACAGGATAAGCTTACATATGAGTTACAGTCAGGTTTAGTCTATATGAATCAGACTGTTAAGAACATGTGCAACAAAAATATATGTTTTTTCAGTTGTAAAAAGTCAATCCGAAAGGCTTATAAAGCTATGCTGGAATGTAAAACGAAAATACTGATAATAGTAGATGATAAGGGACATCCTGCAGGTTCTTTGAGCGAAGCTGATATTACCGGTCAGATTCTTGAAAAAAAATATGATGCAGATTCATCAGTTGAAAATATAATGAGAACCCCTCTTTCTGTTATTTCTGAAAAGGCCATGCTGTTTGAGGCTATATTAAAAATGGATGACAGTCAGGTTGATTATATTTTTATTGAAGGCAATGAGAAAAAAATTACAGGAATTCTAACAGAAAAAGATTTATTAAATGTTCAGCGCTGTTTCCCGTCAATCTTTATGAAAGAAATAGAAAAAGCAAAAAATGCCGGGGAATTAATTCAAAAGAATAAACAGACTCCATATATGGTCAGAAACTTTGTCTTAAGTGGTGTGGAAGCAGACTCAATAAACCGTTTCATTACTACAAACTCTGATATTATTCTAAAAAAGTTTATTGCATTTGCCATTGAAGAGCTGGGCCCTCCTCCCAGGGACTTTGTTTTTCTTGTTATGGGAAGTGAAGGCCGGTATGAACAGACACTAAAGACGGATCAGGATAATGCCATTATTTATGAAGATGTACTGCCGGATGAAGAAAAAGATGTGAAAAAATATTTTTTGCAGATGGGTGAGAAAGTATGTAACTGGCTTGATCTGGCAGGCTTTACTTTTTGTGAAGGTGAAATTATGGCTAATAATCCTAAATGGTGTAAATCTTTTTCTGAATGGAATAAAACATTCCACGAATGGATAAATACTATGGAAGGAGAGGATCTTTTAAACACTAAAATCTTTTTTGACTTCAGGGGTGCTTATGGAAATATGCATATGGTATCAATGCTCAGGAAAAAACTTTATGTTATGCTTGATTCAGGTGGCCATTTTTTTTATCATATGGCGCAAAATGTACTTTTATTTGGCCCGCCTTTAGGTTTTTTTGGAGGCTTTGTGGTAAAAGCTAAGGATAAAAAAAATAAAAAAGGGGTTGATATAAAGCACTCTTTATTGCTAATTATAGATTTTGTCAGGGTTTATGCCTTAAAAAATAAAATAAGTGCTATTAATACTATTGAAAGGTTAACTGCCTTATCAGGTAAAAATGTTTTTGACAGAAGAAGTTATGATGAACTGGTACAGGCATTCAACTTCCTTATGAAGTTGCGTTTCAAGAAACAGGCAGAAGCTGTTGCAAATAATGAGTCCCTGGATAATATGATTGACCCTAAAAGCCTGACTTATGTAGAACAGAAAATGTTGAAAGAGATATATGCTCAGATTAAAAGTTTTCAGAGTCGACTTTCTTATGATTTTACTGGTATGCCAGGATAATTTAACAGGAGACTGAGTATTTATGATAATGATTATTAGTGATGTTCATTGTAGATATAGTGTTGTTAATCGTCAGATAGAGCATGCCCGGAGAATATCTAACAGTAAGATATCAGCAGTTGTTGTTACTGGTGACCTTGGTTTGTTTGCTTATAATTTGCGTAAATTTTTTATAAAAGAGAATAAAAGGTTTAAGGTGCCTTTGTTTTTTGTCGAAGGTAACCATGAAGATTTTGATCGGATAGATGATTTGATAGAAGATTATGGTGAATATTTCACCTATTTACCAAGAGGAACAGTTCATAATATAGATGGCTTTGGTATTTTAAGTTTAGGCGGGGCTTCCTATATGGATATACTACTTACTCCTGAAGCTTCGGAGATTAAAGATGAGGATATTGACAGAAGCCTGAAAAATAATAAGGATACAGTAGATATTATTATTACGCATGACTGCCCTTCAGGTATTGGTGTGCCAAAAACAAAAGGTATGGAATACTATGGAGAAACTGGTTTTATGCGCAGTTCTGAACTGGTAGATAAGTTCAAACCAAGGTTCTGGTTTTTTGGGCATCATCATAAGTGGTTTGAGCACCATATAAATAATACTGGTTTTTATGGTCTTGCAGAATGCTGGAGAGGGTACTATCTTCTTGATAAAGGATTTAAATTAAACAAAGTCGTTAATGAAATAGAAATTGATACGGAATCTATATTAAAAAAAATAAAAAAAATCTTGAAATTATGATATTATTTCAGGTTTTATTACAATATATTTTTGCCAGGGAGAAGTTCTATGGATCAGGTTTATACTTCATTTGTTAAACAGAGTCTGGATGGTAAAACACTGGATAGAGAACTATGCGAAAATATACTGGTTTCTTCTGATATTGAACTATTACCGCTGTTAACTGCTGCTTTTCAGGTAAGAAATAAGTACTGGGGCAGGAAAGTAACCGTGCATGTAATAAATAATGTGCAGAATGGTGGTTGTCTGGAAAACTGTACTTACTGTGCCCAGTCCTGTGAATCAAAAACTGAAATTAATACTTATCCAATGAAAGAAGAAAAAAAAATACTGGAAGGGGCCAGAGTTGCCAGTGAGTCAGGAGCTTTTCGTTACTGTATGGTGTTTTCTGGTACAGGGTCTTCTAAAAAAAGGATAGATAATCTTGTTGAAATAATAAAGAAAATCAAAAAACTCTATAATTTAGAGGTTTGTGTTTCGCCTGGTTTTATAGACAGGCAGGATGCAGAAAAATTAAAAAAAGCCGGCCTTAACAGACTTAATCATAACTTGAATACCTCTGAAAACTACTATCCTCACATCTGTACCAGCCATAATTTTCAGGACAGGGTAGATACAATTATGGCAGCAAGATCCAGCGGTCTGGAAGTTTGTTCCGGATTAATTGCAGGGATGGGAGAAGGACCGTCAGATATTGTTGATGCTGCATTTAAGCTGCATGAATTAAAGATAAGTTCTATTCCAGTAAACTTTTTTATGCCGATCGAAGGTTTAAGGTTGAATGGAAAATTTGAATTAACGCCGGACTACTGTTTAAGGGTGCTGTGCTTATTCAGGTTCTTGAACCCTGAGGCAGAGATCAGGGTTGCAGCAGGCAGAGAAATGCATTTGCGTACAATGCAGACCCTGTCTTTATATCCGGCAAACTCTTTATTTATGGATGGGTATTTAAATACTACAGGCAATAATTCAGTTCAGACTCTGCAAATGATTAAGGATGCCGGCTTTATAATTGAATCTGATAAAATAATTGATGAAATCCTGGATAATAGTAATAAGATCCCAGGGGCTGTAGAAGAATAAATATTTTATATGGCAGGCTTATGATTTTAGAAAAAATAAAGAAAAAAAAATATGATATTCAGGATATCGTAACGCTTTTGAAAGCAGAGGGTGAATACTTAAAGCTTATATATAATGAAGCTGATAAGCTTCGACAATCAATATTTGGTGATGATATTTATTTGAGAGGTATTATAGAGTTTTCCAATTACTGTACTATAAATTGTGATTATTGTGGTATCAGGTGTGAAAATACAAAGGTAAGCAGGTACCGTATTTCTGATGATGAAATTCTTAAAACCTGTAAGCTGATGCAGGGTTATGGTCAAACTACAGTTGTTTTACAATCAGGAGAAGATCCTTTTTATACAAAAGAAAAACTGGGAGCTTTAATTGAGAGAATAAAAAAAGAAACCAGCCTGGCTGTGACTCTATCCACAGGCGAAAGGAGTAGAGAAGAGTACAGGTATTTGAAAGAGAGAGGGATGGATCGTTATCTTTTACGCTTTGAAACCTCTAATATAGATTTGTTTGCCAGGTTTCATCCGGACTCTGACTATGAAAAAAGGATCGAAAGTCTAAATAACTTGAAGCAGCTAAATATACAGACTGGATCTGGCTTTCTTATCGGGTTGCCAGGGGAAACTTATGAGGAGCTGGCAGGTGACATGCTTTTTTGTACTGAACTTGACCTTGATATGATTGGTGCCGGTCCATTTATTTCAAATCCGGAAACTCCTCTTAATGGACAGGAGAATCCTTTTGATAAAGAAGTTTATTTTAAGGTGATTGCTATTTTGAGGCTATTGAATCCCAGAGCTCATATACCATCAACAACTGCTTTTGATGCTGTAGATCCTATGGGTAGAAATAAATTACTTCAACGAGGTGCAAATGTTTTTATGCCGAACGCAACCCCTCAAAAATATAGAGCTGATTATATGCTTTATCCGGGAAAACCATGTGTTGATGAGTCAGGCGATGACTGTGCCAGGTGTATAGTTGCACGTTTAAAGATGTTAGGCCGAAACATTGGTCAGGGACCTGGCCACTCTATAAGATAAACTGTTTTTTTTACAGGTTTTTTTATTTCCTGTATTGCTGTTGTCTGCTATAAATCCGGCAGGGAAACTAAAGTGTTTACAAACTGGCCCACAATAGTGTTGATAAAGATCCGGTATATAAACGTCACATTATATATGCATTTAATACCTGTTGTTTTTTGCTCTATAGCTGTTCCAAAATAAAATGTCCGACACTAAAGTTTTTAACGGACAGTTCAATTTGTATCAGCTATATTTCAGCCTCATTTCCCATCAACACTGTTGTGGGCCAGTTTAAATATTTTATGCTTGATAAAACACAGCATTTCAATGCAATTATCTTGAAATAGACCGCGACAAATGAGAAAGCATTGTTATATTATGGATGATGTTAAAAGCTGTTTTATTATCGAATAGTTTTTTTGAAGTGAATATATGTTGATAAATATATGGTAATATATTTGTATAGATATAATTATTCATTCCATAATAACTATGGAAAACAAAAAAAATGGAGATGACTCGACTATGTTTAATACATTGAACTTGGAAGAAATATTTGATGACTCTATAGAGTATTATGTAATAACAAACTTGAATAACGATAATATGAAAAAACAAAATTACTATTATGTAAAAGTATATCCGGCTCATATGGATATATTAAATAATAAGGCAGAGTCTAGAAGCAGTATAAAGATTTATATTGAAAACAGCCAGGTTGAGATTGATGGTAAAGCTCTTGTCGGTGATTCTGGTTTTCAAGTGTTATACTGGATGTCAACTCTCTCAAGAGATCTTCAAGATAATAAAGCTTACTTATTTGAAAAAGCTAAGGCACGAAAAGAAAAAGAACTTGTTCAAAATGAAAGTAAAAAGCAGTATTTGCAGGAAGCCTTAGAAGAAAAAGCTAAGAATCAAATTCATATCTATCAGCTTACAGAAGAAGAAATAAAAAAAATATCCGGTGGTAATATGCAGTATGGACTTGTTTTGACTCAACCACAACAAATGAATAATAAGAAAATAGATGTAAACACACAGTTTCTAAGCCAGTCGGTAATACATTGTGTTAACGATTCTCGTTTGGACGATACTACTTTGTTATCAATTCCAAATTCAACAAAAAAAAGTGTGATACAAAAAAATATAAATGGTATTAAGCTCCGGTTATCAGCAAGCTCTGGTAAAAAAAGTGAGGCAGAGCTTATGAAAGAAGCCTTATTATTAGGTGGCAGCAACCTGAAGAATAAAGATGGTCAATTGAAAATAGGCTCCAACTTATATGTTGATTATAATAAGGGCACTATTTCAATGAAAACAAAAAAGTTCGGTAATGAAAAAGAAGTTGTTGGTAAGCTTTATGAACAATATGGTAATACCATTGTACATAATAAAAACCTGGCAGGTATTGTAGTAGATCAGAAAATAGTTCCACCAACTCTGGATGTGATTGTTCAGCCTGATAATATAATAAACGATAAAGGTGAAATTAAGTGTGGGGATTTGACTTACGGTAAAATTGTTAAAAAGGGTTCTGATGTATATATTCAGGATAATGAAGGACAAGTTTTAGGCAGGATCGTGGATAAACGTTATGTGGTTTCTAAAGATAATGAACTAATGGGGGTTATAAACAAAAATAATAAGATAAAAGCTCCCTCTGCAAAAATATTCTGTAATAAAAATAATAAAAAAGGAAAAGATAATGTAGTAACTGTTAATAATATAAAGGTTGGCACAATAATCACCAGTGGTTCTGGAGACAGTAAACTGGTTAATTTCCTTGGTGAAGAAGTCGGGTCTATAAAAGGTAATCATGTTATCAGTAATAACAGGTTGCTTGGAATTTTTGATCGAAATGACAACAAAATAAAGGAGCCATTAACTAATGTGGTTGCCAGAGAAGGTAACCAGGTAAGCGATGACAACGGTATATATCTGGATGATGTTTATTGTGGCAGAATTAAAAACTATGAAAACGATAATGGCACTATTGTGAATACCCATAATACAGCAATGGCTTTAGTAAATAATGATATTATCACTTCCCTGGAAGAAAACGCTCAGTCAAAACATATTCTTGGTGTTATTGATAATGGTAAAATTGTAAATGTAGATAATACATTGAATAATATCAAAAGAGTACAGGATGATTGTGTAAACATTGAAGCGGTTATAAGTGATATTGGTGACCAGGAAAATGTACACTCTATTTTGAATGACAGCCTGACTAAAACAGATAATATGTTAGAGCTTATCAATAATGACAGGTATTTTATGAAGCTGGATAATTCCAGTACTTTGGATAGAGTTAATGATCTGCATGACGCTATACTGGAAAAAATTGAAAAACGTGGAGTCTCAAGGAGGGAGTCTCTGACAGCTGATCAATATCTTACTAATATAAAGAGTTGTTCGGCAAAAAACCTGATCACGGACTATTATAACGACATGGTCTATATTAAAAAGGATCTGGAAAGTCAGGGAGTTGGAAAATCAGAGATTAACAGAGTTGTTTCATCCATAAAGAGGTTAGCAGAGTTTGCCAGTATAATTGATGGTGCTGTAAGTATTCCTTCCGGAAAACCAGAGGGCTACCCTGCTCAACCTAACCCGAAGAGGCTTATTGCTAAAGATAATGGCAGTAATAAACTTTTATATAACCAGATTAGTGCTGAAGCTAAAGAAAACCTATTGAGTATTTATAAAAAAACCGGTTTTTCGGTTAATAATGCTTATTTTAAAAAATATTTAAGCAAAATGAAAGAAATGATTGACTGTACCAGACGAGAAACTGTTGTTGACGGTAATAAGATTAAAGAAAGCTATTCCACTCGTACAGTTCAATTTACAAATAAACTGATTTTTGGTATTGCAGATGGTGATTCAGAGAGTATATGGGCTGTTCAGGATTTTGTGACAACTATAGATGATAACTCATCTGCCAGGGCTACATATCTGGATGCTACAGTCCGAACTATTTTATTAGAAACGGCAAAGAATCGTAGTCAGGCAACAATTGAATGCAGCTTAAGAATAGCAAAACGGGACCTTACTGTTACTCTATTAAAGAAATCAGGAATTACAAGTAAAAGAAAAGCATTTATAAATTCTTTTCAGGATATGCTGTTTAATAAAAAAACACTTAAGATATTAATGGATAGTCCAGCAATTTCTGATTCACAGAAAAAGAAACTGAACCTGCTTTTTAGTAATATTATAATTCTTACTAATCATAGTGAAGCCTATAAAACAGACGAGATACCTGAAAAGATGTCTGTTGAAAGGAAGGCTGAATTTAAACAAAAAATTCAAGATGATCTTAAATTAGCAGGTATCGATACAGATCTGGAAATGGTGAAAGCCTGGATAGATCAGGGGTTTATCAATACTGCAGAGGTTGAAACGACTGCTGAGTGGCTTGAAAAATTTGCTAAATCCTTTAAAGATAATAGTTTAGCGGCCTCAACTCTTGTAGCTGTGCTTCAGAATAGACCTGAAGTCCTGGCTATGAAGTGTATTGAAAATCATATACAGGCGCACACGGGTATAGCCTCAACGGACGTTATATCAAAAAATATTGATTTTGATTATAACTTTGGCAATTACTCTAAATCGAATTTTAGTAAAGAAGAAGCTGTTTTTATGCAGACAAAAACAATCGAAGATGCTAATAAAGTTCACGAGTACTTTAATGACGGGTATATTCAGGATCTGGAATTACGTAGAAATGAATTTAAAAATACTTTTGATCGAATGGAACGTGAACTTTCTGCAGATAAAAAATATAAAAATGATAAAGGTAAAAATTCGAGCCGCATAATTCGTAATTTGTTAAGTTCATCTGATGAAATACATATGGTATCAATTTTAAGTAAGGATACTGATTCAAAGAATCAGGAATATTTAAACGAAAATAATAAACTCATAGGGCCGGAGTTTATAAAGAATATAGTAACAGAATTAATAGAAGGGAAAAAAGAGGTTTTGCATTATGGCAATGAGTTGAAAGAAGTAAAAAGGTTAGTTGCCTGTGATGATACGGGAGCCATCCTTGAAGTCAGGGGTGATAACAAAAATAGTATTTCTTTTTATAAAGGTAACACCCTGGTACCAAATGACAAAGTTTTTTTAGGTGTTGCTGATTTAAAGATTGATGAAAAAGGCAATCCCTCTGATGAGCTTGTTGGGGTCTTTCCTAATGATAAAGACACTTTTAAATTATTAAATCCTTATCTCAGTGAGTTAAAAGGTATGTTGAACGTACCAGGCTATAAGGGTTGTAACTGGAGAAAAACACATTCAAATATAAATAAATACAATATGTCGAAATGCAACACTACTACTCTTGGTAAACTGGATCTTGATAATATTAGTTATATTGATGGAGCAAAGCGTTCAAGAATTAATAATTTAGCCAGGGCCGGTGATAAGAGACACCAGTTAAATGAAATCGACAAGAGAATTGATCGTGTTAAGAACAAAAGAAACTTTGTCAGTGATTCTGCTTTAGAAAAAGAAAAGATCTCTATATTAGAAAAGCGTGGTATAAAAAAACCTGTAACCAGATTAGTGAGGCAGGCGATATTAAAAGTATTTCTTAACTCCAGACTTTCGATTGAAGAATTTACATTAAAGATAAAAACTCACTTTGAGGATGATATTATAGATGAAATTACAAAATTAAATATTAATGACCAGGAGCTGTTTAGAGTTATTATCAACAGAGAACTGGATCATTTTAGTGGAACACTTAGCGTGAAATCCTGGATAAAGGATACTAAAAGTGACCTTCCTTCCTCTGTTATAAAAGAACAGAATAAATTCATCAGAAAAAACTCTGCTGTAGGCAGTATTATAAATACCACAAAAGCAAAGTCCCAGATGAGTAATAGATTAAAGGAGCTAAAGACAGGCGAGAGCTTTGATATTAATTTCGGTCATATTATAACAGTGCAACCACCAAAAATAGCTCGGGTAGCTATTGAATCTGCTACAGGTCTGGATTTAAGTGTTGATAGTTCGTTCAGAAAGGGTCATGTGGTAGAAGTTGCAAAAATAGCAGATCCGGATAATAAGTCAGGTCATAAATATACTGTTACTATAGATTACCAGCGCGCAGTTAAATGTGGTGTTCAGTTTGGTTTGCCAGAGGGTATCGTTTCTGTCAGGTCGGATTTAGGCCTTGAACTGGGGGGTGGGATTAATTTCCAGTTTGAAAGTGAAGAGCAGGTTAATAGCTTTACGGATGATATTGTTGATGGAAAAGTTTCTATGAAATCGTGGTCTGGAGCCACTATGGCTCAGGCAAGAGCATCTATTAAAGCAGAAGTATCTTTTTCTGTGCAGGTTGGTTTCGATGATACACTTTCAGGTCTTGAATCAGATTTGACCATGCCGGGAGAGTATGAAGATGAAGATGTTGAGAGTTTTGAAGTGGGTGGATCCGTTGGGGCCAACATAAAGAAAACGGTTTCCGGTAATTTTTCACATTCTGAAAAAACTGTTGAAAAGACCTGGGAGATAAACGGTAATTTATCGGTCCCGCCTTTGTCAACACTTGTTAAACGTGGTGGAGAATATCTATCTAAGAAAAAAGGTTCGGAACTGGATCTTAACCTTGCTATGGAGGTTAAAAAAAGTTCTGTCAAAGAATCTGAGTTTGAGAGAGGTTGTTTATCTGGTATCAGTCACTATAAATCTGCAAAAATCAATTTTGGTGTACTTAATAATTCTTTAGAAAGTATGAATAAAAAAAATGACGATATATCATTCAGGCTTGGATTAACTGCTGTATTACCCTTTAGTTTAGATGAGTTAAAAGAAAGTAATCCTGAGATTTATAAGCAGATCGCTGAATTAAGTATAGATAAATCAGCCAGTGCAGATAGTACCTTTTATGTTAGATATGAACTTGATCCGGAAATAATTGTCAGGATAGCGGCTCTAAATGATCCACTGTCAAAAGACTATAACCCTAAGCTCGCTAAAAAAATGAGCAAGGATTCAAATAATCTTATTTTAACTAGATTATTTGCAAAGTCACGAAACGAGATCAGTCGCAGGCAAAAATTAAATATGGATGCGGTAAAGATTGAAAAGTATGCCGGCGGTGGACTTAATAATGTTGATTTTAGTGTTGATTTGAGAGACGTAAATCCTGATTTATATCGAAAAAAAGCAAAACGCAAATAATTATTTGCTGATCAACCGGATTGTTCCTATGCCATAAATTGCTGCGTATGGTTTTGCAATAGCCACTGAATCGTGTAGAATACTGCTTGTGATAGATATTAATAAGTATATTAGTTTAATATTACAGACAGGCTCTGTAATGGCTGGCAGTATAATACTTTTCTTTTTTTCAGGTCTTTTTTTAGATTCTAAATTTAATCTTAAAGGTGCTGGTATTATAATATTTCTTCTGCTGGGCATTATTTGTGGTTTTTACTTTATGTATACACGGATTATAAAAATGATTAAAGAAGATGTCAGTGAAAAGAAAAGCTAAAAACCTGTATTTTATTGAAAAAAAACTTATAAAATACAATTTTCTTGTGTTATTTTTTGTAGTGGTTCTTTTAATGATCTATCATAAATATGATATTATTTACTTCGTTTTACTTGGATCTTTTTTTAGTTTTTTGATAATGCACAATATGATTGATTCACAAAATGCAGTTTTGATATATGGAAATGCCAGACATTTTTTTATTAGATTTGTGATGCGTTTTTTCTTGTATGGCATACCTGTTTATGCCGGATTGAAAATTGACCATTTAAAACTTCCGATAATTTTGATATCCTTGTTTACTTTCCAGACTGGTTTATTAACTATTACTATTTTAAGAGGATTAAGAAAGATTAGAAGACTATGAAATTAGGTAGAGAATGGAATCTATAGGTAAGGTCGCAGTTCAGACAATCACTTTTTTAGGTCATACAATAAGTTTCAATCCCGAGATGCTTTATATGACATGGCTTGTAATGGGTATTATAATAATAATTAGCTTTGCAGCAACCCGCAGATTAGGTGTTGTTCCTAATAAAATTCAAAGTATATTCGAAATAATCTTTTCATTTCTGGAAGAAATCTTAGTAAGTACGCTTGGTAAAAAAGACGGTGCCAGATTTGTTCCTTTGATTTGTACTCTGTTTGTTTTTATTCTCTTATCTAACTGGATAGGGATTATCCCGAACCTGTTTGGTTTTCTGGGAGTTATTATAGCCCTTGTCCATAAGCTTTTTGGTGGAGAGGTGACAGTAGTAGTTCAGGACAGCATCACTAATTTGATGATAACTCCGGCAGCAGGCAGCTGGTACAGGTTTTTATTTAAAATGCCGGCTATAACTGAGCCGACAAAATATCTTAGTACAGGCCTGGGGCTGGCGATCATTATTTTTATGGTGGTTCATTCCTTTGGTATTAGAACAAAAGGTATTTCCGGCTATTTTAAGAGTTATCTGGAGCCGCTGCCATCTGAAGGTTTCTGGCTGTATTTATTCTTTTTAAATCCATTTTTTTATATGAATATAATAAGTCAATTTGCAAATACTCTGTCTCACTCTTTTCGTTTGTTTGGAAATATATTTGGTGGGGGGATTATAATAGTTATAGTTTCAGAGCTGCTTAGATATATTATGATCCCAGTAGGGCTGTTTGCGTTTTTTGGTCTTTTTGCCGGAGCAATACAGGCATTTGTTTTTACAATGCTGGCAGTATCATATATAGCTCAACAAAAGTAGGAGAGAGATAATTGGAATTTGCTAAATTATGTTCAATATTTGCTGCAGGTCTGGCAATGGGGTTAGGGGCTATTGGATCAGCTGTTGGCGAAGGTTTTATTGCAATGAAAGCTGTTCAAACAATGAGCAGGCAGCCAGGCTCAGCAGGTAAAATAGTCAGGGTTATGTTAATAGGTCAGGCAGTTACAGAAACGGCTGCAATATTTGCGCTTGTTGTTTCCTTGATTTTGATGTTTCAGGATGTTACTGGAGATTTTGTTAAAGGGTTTACATTTATAGCTGCAGGTATAGCCATTGGTTTTGGAACAATAGGGTCTGGTTTTGGAGCAGGTTTGCCAGGAGGTGCTGCTTGTGAGGGAATAGGTAAGCAGCCTGAAAATGCAGATGTTTTAACTATAAATATGTTAATAGGTCAGGCAGTTTCTCAAACAGCTACAATATTTTCTCTTACTATAGCCTTGATTTTAATTATGCTTGAACCTCGTTCAGGAATAGTTAAGATTTGTTCTATTCTAGGTGCTGGATGTGCAATAGGTTTTGGTGCAATAGGTCCTGGAATAGGTGATGGTATAGTTGCCAGAAATGCTAATTTAGCTATTGGAAAAGATCCTGCTAACATGGGTCTTTTAACAAGAACTATGCTGATAGGTCAAGCTGTTACAGAGACAACCGATATATACTCTATGGTAGTATCATTGATTCTGATATTTGTAATTTAAAAAGAGATTAAGTAAACATAAAAATTAAAAATAAAAACAGGAGGTAAAAAATGGAAGGAATCACAGGACAGGAATTAATTAAGGCTCTGGCATTACTTGCTGCCGGAATTGCAATGGGTTTTGGCGCAATAGGACCAGGAATAGGAGAAGGTTTTGCAGCAGGTAAAGCATGTGAATCATTAGGTAAGAGGCCGGATGAAGCTAACTTAATTACAAGGACAATGTTGATTGGCCAGGCTGTTTCGGAAACCACAGGTATATACTCACTGGTTGTTGCTTTAATATTAATTTTTGTGGTTTAGTTTTTGATTTTTTTGCAGACTAGCTGTAAAAAAATATCAGCTTAAGGAGATACATTGTGATATCGATTAATATTTATGAGATTTTTATGCAGATAATAAATTTTATTATTCTTTTATGGATAATCAATTATCTGCTTGTAAAACCGATAATAGCCTTTATAAAAAAAAGAGAAAGTGCTATTAAGACAAATTTAGAATCTGCCGAACAGAGTAAAATTAAAACTCAAGAAACTTTAAATGAGCAGAAAGAAGCCTTAAAAGAGGCAAGAAGAGAAGCTAGAAATATAATGCAGAGAGCAGAAGATGATACTAACAAAGAACGTAGTATTGCAAGACAGCAGGCAAAAGCAGAGGCTGAACGTTTAATTGAAAATGCGAAAAAAGAAATGGACCTTGATGTTCTGAGAGTGAAAAATGAGTTAAAGAAATATTTTAGTGATTTAACTGTAAGTTTAACAGAGAAAATAATTAAAACTAATATTGATAAAAAATCACAGGAAAAAGTCATAGAGGAATATCTGTCTACCATAAAGAATTAAAATGATAAAAAGAGTACTGGCATCAAAATATGCAATAGCATTTAAACATAGTGTAAAACAGGAAGAAGTTTCGGTTTCTTTTGAAACGCTTATATCAATACTGGAGAATATTGTAAATGAGTCCGATGTATTTGAGTTTTTTAAAAGTCCGATAGTGGATATAAAGCGTAAAACAGAGTCCTTAGACAAAATTATTGAAAGAATAAAGGTAAGTGAAAAAATCAATAATTTTTTACAATTAATTATAAGTAAAAACAGGCTGGAGATTCTGCCGGAATTAATAGCTGAACTGAAAAATGAATTGAATGTGGTATTGAACCAGGTAGAAGTAAAGTGCTATACAGCTGTTGATTTAACTGATGAGATTAAAGAGAAAATAAAGAAAACTATCAAAACTTTTACTGATAAAAAAATTGTCGTAGATTTTATAGAAGACCCTGAACTGTTGGGTGGGTTCAGATTTTTAATGGATAATAAATTATATGATGGGTCGCTGAAAAATGCCCTTTATAAAATAAAAAGTTATTCAGATTCTCTTTAAAGGATCTGATTAAGAAATATTAAGGAAGGAAAATAACGATGAAGATAAATCCTGAGGAAATTACATCTGTTATACAAAAACAAATTGAGGATTATCATGCATCCGTTGATATCAGGGAAGTTGGCTATGTTCTCCAGGTTGGAGATAGTATAGCCAGGGTATATGGTCTTCAAAATGTAATGGCTGGTGAGCTGGTAAAGTTTCCTGGCGATGTCTACGGAGTTGTATTTAATCTGGAAGAGGATAATGCAGGATGTATTATCCTGGGTGGCAGTGAAAGAGTAAAAGAAGGAGATCTTGTAGAACGAACAAAACGTATAATGGATGTTCCTGTTGGTGATGAAATGCTGGGTCGTGTCGTAGATGCACTGGGAAACCCTCTGGATGGGGCTGGTCCTGTTAATGCGACGCGTAGAAAACCTATTGAAAGAGTAGCTCCAGGTGTTTGTGAAAGACAGCCTGTATCAGAGCCGCTGCAAACAGGTTTGAAATGTATAGATACAATGATACCTGTAGGCAGAGGTCAGAGAGAGCTTATTATAGGGGACCGTAAAACAGGTAAAACTGCTATAGCTCTTGATACTATTATTAATCAGAAAGAAGAAGATGTAGTCTGTATTTACGTTGCGATTGGCCAGAAGAAGTCTACTGTATCAAAAATTGTACAGACTTTAAAAGATTTTGGTGCAATGGACTATACTATTGTTGTGTCAGCAGCAGCATCAGAGTCAGCAACACTGCAGTATATGGCTCCTTATGCAGCCTGTGCTATTGGTGAAGAATTTATGGATAATGGTAAAGCTGTTTTAATTGTTTATGATGATCTATCAAAACATGCAGTAGCTTATAGGCAGCTGTCTCTTTTATTAAGGCGGCCGCCGGGCAGAGAAGCTTATCCTGGAGATATTTTCTATCTTCATTCAAGATTACTGGAACGTTCACTTAAATATTCTGATGAAAAAGGTGGAGGTTCTTTAACAGCACTGCCAATCATTGAAACGCAGGCAGGGGATGTATCGGCATATATCCCTACCAATGTTATTTCGATAACTGATGGTCAGATTTATCTGCAGTCAGATCTATTTAATGCCGGAATTAAACCAGCTGTTAACCCTGGGATTTCTGTTTCCCGGGTTGGTGGTAATGCACAAATTAAAGCCACAAAACAGGTGGCAGGCAGCTTAAGACTGGAACTGTCTCAGTACTGGGAGATTGAAGCTTTTGCAAAGTTTGGATCTGATCTTGATAAATCTACAATTGATCAGCTTGAAAGAGGTAAGAGACTGATAGAAATATTAAAACAGGATCAGTACAGGCCTTTGCGAATTTCTTTGCAGATTGCAATAGTTTATGCCGCTGTAAATGGGTTTCTTGATAATATCCCGGTTGATAGTGTGCATCATTTTGAAAAAGAACTTTTTCTTATGCTTAATATGCAGTATTCGTACCTTTTAAATGAGATTGAGACAAAAAAAGTCCTGGATGACAACCTTAAAAAGGGACTGGAAAAAGCTATTAATGAATGCGTAAGTATTTTTAGCGAAGAAAAAGAGTAATGAGAAAAATATGGCAAGTGTAAGAGAATTAAAGCAGAGGATACTTTCTGTAAAAGAAACAAAAAAAATTACCCAGGCTATGAAAATGGTTGCTGCGGCTAAATTTAAAAGAGCAACTATTGAAGTTCAGAAGTCAAGAGATCTTTATAAGAATATCCAGTCAGTATTAAACAATCTTTGTGCAAGGATAGAGCCGGACCTTATCCCCTCTTTTTTTAAAGATAATAAAAGTGAAAAACAGGCTTTAATTATAATTGCTGGCGATAGAGGTTTGTGTGGTGGTTTTAATGCTGCTGTTATTAAAGAGGCAGAAAGATTTTTAAAAGAGCAGAAAAAGCCCACGGAAATTTATATATTTGGTAATAAGGCTCACTTGTATTTTAAATCAAAGCAATGGGAAATAGCTAAAGCATATCCTTACTTTATGGAGATTATGGATATGGAAGAAGTACATGATGCTTTAATACCACTGGTTTCCAGATATTACCAGAAAGAAGTTGGCAGGGTATGGTTAATATCGAATAAATTTAAAACAGCTCTGACAAGTGAGCTGATCAACACACAGGTTTTACCAGTTAAAAATTATGAAGTGATTAATGAGGAGAAAAAAGAAATAAAGTCTGATTATATATATGATCCTGCTAAAGCAGATGTATTGAAAAGCTTCCTTGAATATTATTTCACAGTACAGATATTTACAGCTCTCAATGAGAGTAGTGCAGGTGAGGAAGGTGCCCGTATGACTGCTATGGACTCTGCTACAGATAATGCAGAAGATATGATTAAGGGCTTGAGTATAAAATATAACCAGTCAAGACAGGCTGTAATAACAAAAGAATTAAGTGAAATAGTTGGAGGAGCAGAAGCTCTGGTTAACTAAACTATATATTAAGTTGTAAAATACTTAGGAGGATAATAAATGGGAGTAAAAGGCAGGATTGTACAGATAATAGGGCCGGTAGTTGACTTTGAATTTCCAAAGGGAAAATTGCCGGAGCAGGGTAATGCAATAGAAATACAGCATAATGAATCAAGGATTGTGTTAGAAACAATGCAGCATCTGGGTGATAACAGGGTAAGAACTGTATCAATGGCCAGCACAGATGGTTTAGTAAGAGGTTTGCTGGGAGAAGATACAGGTGCGCCTATAACAGTTCCTGTTGGAAAGGAAACTCTTGGCCGTATTATGAATGTAGTTGGTGATGATGTTGACTATCAGGGGCCAATAGCTTCTAAAGAAAGACTGCCGATATTCAGAGAAGCTCCGTCACTGGTAGAACAGAGTACTTCAACCAAAATGTTTGAAACAGGTATAAAAGTTGTTGATCTTTTAGCACCATATCCGCTTGGCGGTAAGATAGGTTTGTTTGGTGGAGCTGGTGTAGGAAAAACAGTTCTGATTATGGAATTAATTCGTAATATTGCTATGGAACATGGAGGATATTCAGTTTTTACTGGTGTAGGTGAACGTACTCGTGAAGGAAATGATCTCTGGCTGGAAATGAAAGAGTCTGGAGTATTAGATAAAACAGCGCTTGTTTATGGCCAGATGAATGAACCTCCTGGAGCTAGATTCCGGGTTGGTTTGACAGGTTTAACGCAGGCTGAATACTTCAGGGATAAAGAAGGTAAAGATGTTCTGCTTTTTATTGATAATATTTTTCGTTTTGTACAGGCTGGAGCAGAAGTGTCTGCTCTTTTAGGACGTATGCCTTCAGCTGTAGGTTATCAGCCAACCCTGGGTACTGATGTGGGAGAATTACAGGATCGAATTACGTCGACTAAGAAAGGATCAATTACATCAGTCCAGGCCATTTATGTTCCTGCAGATGACCTTACGGACCCTGCTCCTGCTACAACGTTTTCTCACCTTGATGCAACCACAGTATTATCACGTGAGATTGCTGCTGCAGGTATTTATCCGGCAGTTGATCCTCTGGAGTCGACATCAACTATTTTAGATCCCAGAGTTATAGGTCAGGACCATTTTGATATAGCAAATAATGTGAAACTGGTTCTGCAAAAGTATAAAGAGCTGCAGGATATAATTAAAATACTTGGCATGGATGAGTTGTCAGAAGAAGATAAGGTAACAGTATATAGAGCGAGAAAGATTCAGAAAATGTTTTCACAGCCATTTAATGTTGCAGAGGCATTTACCGGGATGAAGGGTAAGTTTGTTAAAAAAGAAGATACTATAGCCGCTTTTAAAGGGATTATTGAAGGAAAATATGATAATGTTCCGGAACAGGCTTTTGCCTGGGCAGGTGGAATTGATGATGTGCTGGAAAATGCTGAGAGGTTAAAGAAATCCAGGGAAAGTAAATAATAAAAATGAAGAATGATACCTTGACTTTTAAAGTTGTTACACCTGAAGGAACTATTATTAATGAGCTCGTTACTTTTGTTAAACTGCCAGGAATAACAGGTGAAATGGGCATACTTCCGGAGCACAGCCCATTATTAGCAGAGCTGGATATTGGCAAAATCAGAGTTCATAAGGCTAATGGCGATATGGTACGTTTTTTTGTATCAGAAGGTTTTGCTCAGGTTATGCCGGATGAAGTTATGGTAATGACTGAATCTCTGGAAAGGGCAGAAGATATAGATATTGAAAAAGCTAAAAAAGAGAAAAAAGAGGCTTTGGAAGAATTGAATATTGAAGATAAGAAAGAAGATAAAAGAAAAGCCAGAAAAAAACTGCGAAGATCTGCCGCCAGAATATATATCCACAGCATTCATTTTGGACCTTCCCATCCACATCATCACTAGATAATAAAACGGGTATCTTTCAGTAACAGCTTAAGTACTTTATAATACTTAATTATATATATATAATTATCTTCAAATATTAATAGTTTAAAAAAATATGACAGGTTCGAAATATGATTTGTTTTAAGAAAAAACATAAAAGAATATTTAGATATTTAATAGCAGCTTTATTGTTTCAGCTGTTTTCCAGTACTTTATCAGGTGTTAATTTGAATTTGAGTAAAGATCAGACCATTGATATTTTAAATTCCAAAGGGATTACAAATAAAAAACTGCATAATAAAGTTAAGGCTGTCGTTGAGAAGAAAAGCAAAAATTCGTTAAAAAACAACAAAAACATACAAGTCTTAAAAAATAAAGAAAAAACAGTAGATATACAGTCAAAAATAGAGAAGCTTTTTTTTATGATGCCTAATTTCGAAGAAGATGAAGATATAAAA
Organism: bacterium; assembly: GCA_024225875.1. Taxonomy (GTDB): domain Bacteria; phylum Margulisbacteria; class Marinamargulisbacteria; order JAAEMD01; family JAAEMD01; genus JAAEMD01. The sequence goes on along the minus strand of JAAEMD010000431.1, from coordinate 10,109 downwards.
AGAAACTTGTTTAAAAGTAAACCTTATAAAATAGAAAGTTATGCATCAGAAAAGGTTAAACAGTTTGGATACAGTATGTTTTCTCGTCCAGTTAATGTTGATCAGGCTCCTCACAATATACCGGTAAACGATAACTATGTTTTAGGTCCTGGTGACAGTATTAATGTATATTTATGGGGGAAGGTTGAAGATCATGTAGAGTTAACTGTTGATAGACAGGGTAAAGTAATATTTCCTAAAATAGGTCAAATATATTTATCCGGATTAAAATTTAAAGATGTCAAGCGTGTAATAAAAGATAAGCTGAATAAGATGTTTGTCAACTTTGATTTAACAATTACTTTAGGTAAGCTGAGAAGTGTTCGCGTGTATATTCTAGGGGATGTACAAACGCCTGGTGCTTATAATATAAGCTCGTTATCAACTGTTTTTAATGCTTTATATATTGCTGGCGGGCCTACAAAAATGGGTACCTTAAGAAATATAAAATTCATTAAAAACGGTAAGATTATTTCTAAAATAGATCTATACAAATATCTAATTAAAGGAAATATGAAGCATGACCCGACCCTGGAAGAAGACTGTACTATTTTTGTTCCGCCAATTGGTAATGTTGTGAAAATTTCAGGGCTGGTTAAAAGGCCGGCTATTTATGAAATTAAAGATAATACAACAATTGATGATCTTGTCAAACTTGCCGGTGGTTTAACTATTCGTACGTATTATAAAAGAATGCAGGTTTTAAGAGTGGAAAATGGCGAATATATGAAGGTTATGGATCTGGCATTTAAGGACTATAAAGGGCTGAAAAAGAAAATAAAAAAGACAAAAATCAAAAATGGAGATCAGGTATATGTTTTTCCAATAACCAATACAATAAGAAACTATGTGACAGTTAAGGGTAATATTTCAAGAGCTGGAGATTATGAGTTAACAGAGAAATTTACCTTGCGAGAATTAATTGAACAGGCAGAAGGGATTCTTCCTGGTACATATAAAGAGCGTGTAGATATATTTAGATTTTCTGATACTGGAGAGAGGGAAATAATTCCTGTTAATTTGAGAGAAGAGCCATCTTTTGAACTGGCAGAGTGGGATTATATTAGAATTTATTCTAAAAAAGATATTTATGGCATTAAGGAAGTTTCAATAAATGGGGCAGTGAAAAAATCGGGTAAATATAATTTATATGAGAATATGAGGCTTTCAGATTTGATCTTCCTGGCTAAACCTGATGATTTTGCAGAGCTGAAACAGGTTGAGATTCACAGAAGACTATTGAGTGGAGAACAGGAAAAAGTAGAAATTAATTATGAAGATATTATGAAATATAAGGGTTCAGAGAAAAATATTACATTAAAACCTATGGACGAAGTTTATATTAAGAGAAAAAAGGCACCCAGGATTAAAGCTGTGATTTCTGGAGAAGTTAAGTATCCTGGAACTTATGTCATTACAGAGGGTGAAAGGATATCATCTTTAATAGAGCGGGCTGGCGGTTATACAAAAGAAGCTTTCCTGCAGGGAGCTGTTTTTACCAGAAAATATCAGGAAGGTCAGAGGGCAGTACAGGATCAGACCTTGATTAGAGATGAAGAAAAGAAGCTCATCTATGAACAGAAATTAGTTGGCCGGTTACCTGAAAATATAGATATAAATAATAAGATACTGGATGCACAAAAGAAGTCTCTGGATATATTAAGGAAGCAAATGGATAATGTTAAAAACAGAATAATAATCTCTCTTGAGAAAATAAATGATAGAAAAAAATCAGAATATAATTTGAAAATTAAACATGGTGACCGTTTAAACATACCTTCTACCCCTGCTACAGTAAGAGTAATAGGCGGGGTACAAAGCCCTTCTACCATGTTATATATCAGTGGCAGGAAAATAGATTATTATCTTGAAAAGGCGGGAGGATTTACTCCTTATGCTGAGATAGATAGAGTTTTTGTGTTTAAATCAGATGGAAGTGTAAAACGTAATGTTAAAGATATTGATCTGGGCGACCTTGTATATGTCCCTGAGAGGGTAATAGTGCCATTTGATATAATGATGGCTATAAAGGAGACTCTGTCTGTTTTTAAAACAATTTCTGAGGGTATAATATCTATTGTTGTTATTAACACATTTGTAAACAGTTTATAAATGTTTTAAAAAGGCCTCAAAACATAAGTTTCAGAAATACTGTTCTCCACGTTAATGTCAGTCAAAGAGTGTAACCTGGCTTTGTTACATAACAGGTTAAGATCTTTTTTATAAAGATGATTGATAATACCAAAAAATAAATTCGATTCAGACTGATCCAGGAGTTTAGAAGCGGACACAGATTTTTCCTTTTTACTGAAAATTATCAGGGTGCCTCAGATTTTGCTGAATAAATGGGAGGCAGGCAGGTTTGGGTATCCAGCATTATAATAAATAAATGAAACTTTCTAAGATAAAGGTATCCTGTATTAAATATTGATATTTTTAAGGATGAATTTAAAAATGCCTTCTTGATCGAGGAAGTATTTCTTTTTAAGGCTAGCCATATTTCCATGCTCAACAAAATGGTCTGGTATTGCTATCTGGTGCCATTGGCTGAGATTAATATTAAGAGGGTACATTTCTTTAAGAATATAGCTGGATACTCCACCTGTAGCGCTGCCTTCTTCAATAACAAATATATGCTCTGACTTTTTTATATATTTAGATAATAATTCTTTATCCAGAGGCTTGATGAATCTCAGGTTTATTACACTGGAAGAAATGTTCTTTTCTTTTAACAGATTTGCAGCCTCAAATGAAGGCCAGGCCATACTGCCGGCAGCTATAATAAGAACCTTGTATGATTTTGTTTTATAATTATTAAAACTGAAAAGAAGTTCAGCTTTTTTATCATATATTTCTGGATTGACTGTACCATCCTGCTCAGGGATACTCCCTCTGGGATATCTGATGGAAACAGCTCTTTTTTGTTTCAAAGCCCATATTAACATGCCTTTAAGTTCAGACCCGTCTTTTGGTGCTAGAATAGTCAGGTTAGGTATAAACAATAAATAAGAATAATCAAATATCCCATGATGAGTAGGTCCGTCAGCACCGACAATCCCGGCTCTATCAACTGCAAATATTACAGGTAGATTCTGAAGGCATATATCATGAATAACCTGGTCAAATCCTCTTTGTAAAAATGTGGAGTAAATTGCCAGTACAGGCTTGATGTTAGCTCGTGCAAGACCAGCAGAGAAAGTAACAGCATGCTCTTCAGCGATACCGACATCAAAAAAACGGTCAGGAAACTTTTTTGAAAAGGCAGTTAGCCCGCTTCCTTCGGTCATAGCAGGGGTTATAGCTGCTATATTCGGATCTTTTTTTGCTAAGTCCATAATAGTTTCACCGAATACTTGAGTATATGTCTTTAGAGCCTTAGTGGCAGTCTTTGTTGTTTGAGGAGAGATGCCATGATACTGGGTTGGGTTTTTTTCTGCGGGCAGATGTCCTTTTCCTTTTTTAGTAATTATATGAATCATTATAGGTCCAGGGTAATTTTTGGCATATTTTAATGCTGCCATTACTACTGGTAAATTATGACCATCAAGCGGTCCTAAATATTTAAATCCAAACTCTTCAAAAAGAACTCCTACCTTAAATTCCAACACAAGATCTCTTAATCTTTCTACAGTTCGTTCTATTTTTCTTTTTAAAGGAACGCCTATTTTCGGTATTTTCTCAAATAACCTCTCAAACTTATGTTTTGCTTTATTATAAACAGGGTGCGTTCGTACCCGGGTAATATAAGATGCCATACAGCCGACTGGCATTGATATTGACATGTTATTATCATTTAAAATGCAAATAAAATTTGATTTTATTTTTTCAGAATTATTGAGTGCTTCAAAGGCCATCCCACCAGATAAAGAACCATCACCGATGACTGAACAGACAGTATACTTTTCTTTTCTAATTTCTCTGGCATGTACCATGCCTAACCCGGCAGAAAGAGAAGTAGAAGCATGGCCTGTGCCGAAAGCATCATGCTCGCTTTCACTTATTTTTGTGAACCCTGATAACCCATCATCCTGACGAATAGTTGAAATTCGATCCAGCCTGCCTGTCAGCATTTTATGAATATAACACTGATGTGACACATCCCATATTATTTTATCTTTGGGGCTGTCTAAAACAGAGTGTAGTGCCAGGGTCAGCTCAACAACGCCCAGGTTGGAAGCAAGGTGTCCCCCGCATTCTTTACATACCTTTATAAGCTTTTCCCGTATTTCAGCTGCAAGTTTTTCAAGCTCAGCTAAAGAAAGCTTCTTTAAATCAGATGGTAAATCTAATTTATGCAGCAGATTTTCTTTTTCCATATTTGTAAATGTTTGATTTTTTTCCAAATACTTTACTCTTTTACTTTAGTTTATATAAAACAACAGCAATAATAATACCTAATAGACAGCCAACTACAACCTCTAAGGGAGTATGTCCTAATATTTCAGTTATTTTTTTTGATTGAAACCCTTTTTTTGCAACCATATTATCTATTAATTGATTTAATAAAGCGGCCTGTTCACCAACAGCCTGCCTGACACCAGCTGCATCATATAGAACTATTGCTGAAAAAACAACGCAAATACCAAATAAACTGGATGACCAGCCCTCTTTCAGGCCGATGGCAACTGTTAAACCGGTAACCATAGCAGAGTGTGATGATGGCATTCCACCTGAAGTAAATACTTCTTTTAATTTTAAATTCTGATATTTATGAAGCGCATAGAAAATTTTTAATGTTTGAGCAGTCAGCATGCTGATAACTGCCGAATATAAAGGATAGTATATAGCAATGTCACTGGTCATTTTACCGGTCATTTAGAACTCCCTGTTTACGAAATATAAAATAATTTGTTGAAGAATTCCAGTATCAATATTTTTAATATTATCTAAGTTCTTTTGTGCTTTTATCATTTCTTTATTAGCTGCATCCTTTGCCTTTTCAAGGCCAAATAACTTTATATAGGTCAGCTTGTTTTGTTTTATATCTTTATTGGGGCTTTTACCCAGCACCTCTTTTTTACCTGTTACATCAAGGATATCGTCTATAATTTGAAACAGCAAACCAAGATTATCAGCAAACCGGGATAGACTATCATAAGTTTTAGTATCAGCATTTTCTAAAACAGCAGGTATTGTTATACAGGCTTTTATTAATGCACCTGTTTTAAATTTGTGAATTGATTTTAATTGATCATAACTGCCTGTGTCACTATTGCTCAACAGGTCCAGTACCTGTCCCCCTGCCATTCCGAATATGCCACAGGAAGAAGATAATAATTCAATGCTCTTAAGAACTTTTTGAGCTGGATAGTACTTAACCATTTCTTTTGCAATAAGTTCAAAGGCAAAGGTATTCAAAGTATCTCCTGCGAGAATGGCTATATCCTCCCTGAATTTTTTATGGCAGGTTGGCTGGCCCCTTCTGAAATCATCATTATCCATTGCCGGCAGGTCGTCATGGATAAGAGAGTAAGTATGGATCATTTCAATAGCGCAGGCTAAAGGTAAAATTCTTTCAAATTTATTATTAAATAGAGAAAAAGTAGAAAGAACGATTATGGGACGTATTCGTTTGGCTTTTGCAGAAATACTGTAACACATTGCCTTTTTAAGCTCAGATCTGGGATCATTGAGTTTGAAAGATAAATATTCAATTAATTGAGATTCTACTACAGGTTTATACTTTTTTATGAAATCGTTTAATTCAATCATTATTTTTTTCCTGTTTATTACTGATACACAAGTTTAATTGAAAAGACAATATAGATTTATACTTGTTTTTTTATATCTGACATTATTATATCTGAACCCTGTTTTTCAATTAAAGTGATTTTGTTTTCGACTTTATTAAGTTTTTTAATAGTGTCAGCTGCTAATTTTACAGCCTTTCCATATAGTTCGACAGCTTGATTTAGATCAATATCTTCACTTTCCAGCTGATCGACTAGACATTCAAGCTTATTTAAATTTTTTTCAATCAGCATATTATCCGGCTTTCAAACTATTAATTTTTGACGTGAACCAACCATCCTGTAATTCAGTTTTTATATGAGAGCTTTTATTAATTTGAGTTATTGACTTGATGATTGTTTTTGACTCAAAAAACCTACATATACTATAGCCCTGCTTTAATTTTAGCAAGGGATCACAGCCCTTTAGCCTGTCAAATAAATTATTCATTTTATTATTATTGACCTTTAGCTTATCGCTGGTTAAATCATAAGATCGGCTGCATATTTCTGTGATTTTATTATTATAATCGCTGTGCATATTTCTGATTAATACGGATAAATTATTTACCTGCTCTATGATATCGGACTTTAACCTTACAAAATTATTAGTTACCAGATGTGCTGCAGCTGTTGGTGTTGGAGCTCTTAAATCAGCTGCAAAATCGCAGAGTGTGTAGTCTACTTCATGACCTGTGCCAGTTATAATCGGTAAAGGAAAGTCAGCTATATTTCTAACTACTAACTCCTGATTAAAACCAGAAAGGTCTTCGGATGATCCTCCTCCTCTAATAAGCAGGATAATATCAAGGTCTTTATAAGCTTTAGCTGTCTCCAGGGCTTTGATAATTGACTCTGGGGAAGAAACTCCCTGCATAACAGCTGGTATAACGAAAATTTTCAGATGTGGTGCACGTTCTTTAGTAATTGTAATAAAATCCCACATTGCAGCAGAGTCAAAAGCTGTAATAATACCTGCTTTATCAGGATACTTTGGGATTTCTTTTTTTCTCTTTATATCAAACAGACCTTCATTAAATAATTTGTTTTTTAGCTTTTCAAACTCTTTTGTCTGACTGCCAGCACCTTTTAAGCTCATATAGTTTACTTGAAAAGTCATGCTGCCTTTTTTTTGATAAAAACGGATTTTGCCATATACAACTACGCAGATACCGTTTTCAGGAGTGATCCTGCTATTGCTTAAGGAGGATGCGTAGATAACACAGTTTATCCGGGCATAACTATCCGAAAGAGTAAAATAAATTTGTTTTCCTTGTTGATATATCTTTAAATTTGATATCTCGCCTGTTATCCATATGTTTTGTGTTAACTGATTTTTTTCAACAAGGTCTTTAAGATGATTGTTAATTTCGGTGATTGTGAATATTTTCTGGTTCATATAAATCCTGTTTATTTACAAATACAGCTAAACTATTTCTATTAAATCGTGCTTCATTAGATAAAGGATATTTAATAACAGCTCATTTACATCAATAGTGTTGAAGAAATTATGTATATCCTTTAATGAACTTGGTTTAAAAATGAGAAAAGTTAATATTTTTGATATGTGGCAGTACATTCCAAGGTGTTTTTCAAACATTAGTGGAAGTTTTCTTGTTTCTATACTTCTATTTCCTGATTCAGTAAGTGTAAAAACTGTAGTATAGCTCATTTCATAAGATACATTATTTGAATATATCTGCTCTAGATTATTAAAACGTAAACCAGGGAATTTTTTGATTTCACTTTTTTGTGATGATTCTAACATTCTTTCAAAGTGATCCTGGTATCTTTGTATCATTTTATCTTCATTGTAAAATTTATGTGTGCGTTTAAGTGCAGCCTGGCCAATTTGCATTCTAAGGGTATCGTTGTTAAGTAAAAGCTGGAGCTTTTCTCTTGTTTCTTTGTTATTAACTACAGTTGACTGGATATTAATATCACCAAAGTCACGTTCATAAAGGGTGCCTAAATAAATATCGTAGTTTGGAACTGGCGCTGAAATAGTTTGTATTAAAAAACCTTCTTTTCCGTCTGAAATAAGTTCTTTATAGCTGGCTATGTCGGATATAATAACAGGAAGTCCGCAAGCCATTGCTTCAACTACAGTTAAACCGAAATTTTCGGAGATATTGTCAGATAATGATACGAATATATCAGATAGTTGATAGTATTCTTCTCTTTTTTGATGATTTATATCTGGCAGGAACAAAATCTTTTTAGATAAATTTTTTCTTTGTACATATAACATAATTTGATTAACGTAATTAACTACGTGTACCTGTCCGGCAATAATCAGGATTGTATCCGGATTTCTGGATATAATTTCTTGAAAATTTTTTATCAGGGGAAGTATATCCATTTTACTAAAAGGATTAATACGTGATAGATGAAGGACTATTTTCTTGTCCAGAGGTAAATTGTGTTTTTTTCTCAGGGCCTCTTTATTATCTGCAGGAGAGAATTTTTTAGTGTTTATACCGTAAGGAATAACTTTGGTTTTCAGGTGTATTGTTTTTCTTAGAGTTTGACAGTAATTTTCGATGATTTTTTTTGTGGATTTTGACGGGCAGATAATACTGTCTATTTTTGTGCTGTTTTTTACTATGCTCTGGAGGATATTAAATTCTTTTTTTTTGCTTATATTATGAACAAGACCAATGACTGGCATCTGTATACCTAGTGAATTTCTAATATTAAGTAACCTGGTGATATCTAATCCAGGAAAAAAAGATATGACTGGTGATGTAATTTTTGAAATCTGTGGAGTAAGTTTATAAAAATCTGTATGGTTAATATTATAATCAGAAGAAAAACCTGTTCTGAACTTTATAAAATCTTTTTTATTACAACTGCTTATTATGAAAATTTTATTTTTCAAGTTTTTTTTAATAAGTGCACGAAGAATAAAGCTGCCCGCAACATTTGCTCCGGTTACATAATCTTTATATTGTTTAATAATATTCTGGGTTGTTTCAATAATCAGGTGGAAATCCATAATAATTTCTATAATACCAAATTATATAGACATATACTAATCAGGTTAGTTATAATTTTATACTTACTATTGTAAGATGATAGTATATTAGAAGGGAGTTTAATGATGAGTAAAAAAGGTAATTTTTTTGAAATATTTGTTTTTGGTGCAGTAACCGGTCTGGTGGCAGGTATGTTATTTGCTCCCAGATCAGGAGAAGAAACTCGTAATAAATTGAAAAAGATAAAAGAAGATAATGATGAGTTGATAAAAGACACAAAAGAAAAGACTGAAAATTTAATTGTGAAAACAATGGAAGCTATTGAGCATGGTTTTGATAAACTATCAACAATGGTAGAAGAAAAGCAGAACGTAAATGTTAATAAAGCAGATAATGCTTAACTACAATTTAGGATACTGAATTATGAATGAACCTTTTTTTATATTTAAGTTAATAATTTATGTTGTATGTATAGCATTATTAATATTACTGGCATATTTTATTGTAGAAGTTATTAGAATTGTTATTGGGGCCAGAAGAATAGTTGATAGAGTAGAGCTTATGACCGATATATCCAGCTGGTTAAAAATTTTACGTAAATTACCTGGTCGTAAAAAAAAGAAAAAACAGGAATAAAGTATATAAATAATTAAAGTGATTAGTAAAAATATCAGGAAACAATTTATTGATTTTTTTGAAGACAAAGGGCATTTTTTTGCTCAACCGGCACCTGTATTACCGCAAAATGATCCTACTTTATTATTCAATAATGCGGGTATGAATCAATTTAAAGATGTTTTTCTGGGTGTTGGGCAAAGAGATTATAGCAGGGCAGTTAATTCTCAGATTTGTATTCGTGTTTCAGGTAAGCATAATGATCTGGAAGAGGTTGGCCTGGACAAAACACATTTAACTTCCTTTGAAATGCTGGGTAACTGGTCTTTTGGTGACTACTATAAAAAAGAAGCTATAACATGGGCCTGGGAGCTTTTTACACAAGTATATAAAATCCCAAAGGCTAAGCTGTATGCTACCGTGTATGAAACAGATAATGAAAGCTTTTCTTTATGGGAAAAAGAAACAGATATTAATCAAAAGCATATTTTAAGATGTGGTAAAAAAGATAATTTCTGGGAAATGGGCGATATCGGACCTTGTGGACCGTGCTCAGAAATACATATTGATATGGGCTCTGAAACCTGTAATAAAAATGGTGTTTCTGAACATATATGCAGGGTTAACGGAGATTGCAACAGGTATGTTGAGCTATGGAACCTGGTTTTTATTCAATATAACCGTAAAGCAGATAAGAGCCTGGAAGTACTTCCTGAAAAACACGTCGATACTGGTATGGGCTTCGAGC
>JAAEMD010000430.1 GCA_024225875.1 bacterium | reverse complement strand
TTTTCATGATTTAGCTTTAACTTACTTAGATCTTGCTCTGTTAAAGTTAGCAATTCCAAAAATGGAATTTTAAACAAGTTATGTTTTATGAAGACGTGTGCTAGGTAGGTTGGCCAATCGTTAATTGGATATTTGATATTTACATCCGTCTCTTTATAAATGTTTCTTAATTTTTCGATTTCATCTATTTGGTTCTCATTAATCCAGCTAAATACTTCAAGAAAAGAGTCGTAACCAAAAGGTCTATTTAACGCATTATCAAACCGTTCAATTTTATCTTTAAAAACCTGATACGAAAAAGGTCTATCTATCGTATTGCTTTGTTGCTGCATAACGTTTCTTGTTTCTTTCAGTTCCTTCCTACTAGTTTCCCAAGTGAGATAAATCAAGACAGACGTAATAGCCAATAGCGGGGGCGTTAGGATTCCATTAAAGTAAGTGGCAGTATTAACCCAGTTTTCTATAGGGGTATCTAGATTAAAACTAAACTGATCAAAGAAATAACATAAAACACTTAAAAGTATGGTCACCAATACAAGCAAATAAATTAAAATACCCATTACCGTTCCCTCGCTTAAAAATCCCTTTTTACACGAATCTCAATTACTTAACAACGCTATGGGAACTGTTTATTATTGCAAAGTGTTTTGGTAGGACTCTAATATCATCGTTACCAGGCTGAAGTAAAAACACTGGCAACGAGAGTAAAATTTAGTGTGTAGGAGCATTCAGCAGGAAAGGGGGATTATATAGCTTTCAGTATTTTATAAAAACCATCCAAAAGTCTATCTGTGTAGAGTTCTTTCAGGAGCTTATCATCTTTATCGTTGTGGGCGATGACGGCTACGGATTTAAGAAATTCAATTTCATTGATTGTATCAGTTGTATCAGCTCCAATTTTTTCTAATTCTTTTTTTGTTCCTAACTTAGTAATCAAAATTGAAGAGATAACATCCAAACCAAGAATGC
>JAAEMD010000429.1 GCA_024225875.1 bacterium | reverse complement strand
CTCTTCTTTTCTCAGTTCTTTTGTTTTTTTGATGATTGGGCTGCGTCAGCAAGCCCTACTTAATGAGCTATTAATTAAAAATCTAGATAATTCTTTGCTTTGAAGAGTTTGAGTTGTACTACCTATACGAATAAAGTATTGTCCATTATATGATATTGGAACCTCAGATTTATCTATCTTAATAAGAAGGGCTTTTTTATTTTTAAATAACATTTCCTTAATAGTTGCGATAATTCCCAGTTTTGAAACAATTTTATTCGGGATATTTTCAAGAAGTTCCTTTGACTTTAAATCTTTTAAAACAGGATTTTTTTATCTGTTATTCCTATAATGAGTTTTCCGCCACGTGTGTTGGCAAATGCACAAATGGTTTTTAAATATACATCATGCCAATTTTCTTTTAACTCTAATATTTCTGATTCGATAAGCTCCATATTGGCTATTATACTAGCCCGTTATTATCCAATCAATGTCCAAAGTATCCAATATAATAAGGTGGCCGGAATAGAACTGTTTTTGAGGCTAAAAATATTTCTATTAATTTGCAAAATATGTTTTTTACGCACAAAAAAATGCTGGTGGAGGACTACGGACGAGTTTAGAACCATTTTAACTTCAACCAATCCTCAAATCTTTACTCAAATGCAAGAGTTTCTTAAAGCGGCTTAAATCCATATTCTTTAAATAAAGAGATGATTGGTGGAGCGTAGTGGAGGAAGTTAGAACTTTTTATGCTCAAAACACACTCACATTTAGTATCCCTATTTTAAAATCAATTTAATATCGCTATTAACTTACTCCTATTTAGATAATTTATTTTTTTATTACTTATAGGCAAAATCCTCACTTTCCCAATTTTCACCACTTTCCCACTTGTTTATAAAAAATAGAGCCGCCCCACTTCTAATCCAACCCATCATTAAACTGCGGTATTGAATAATAATAATCTTTATCAACCTTTTCATATTGTTCTAAACGTTCCAAAGCTAGTTTAAGACTAAGCGTCCTAAAATGTATTTTACGATCTATTTTTATATATCTTTTGGATGAATTAGCCTGTTCTTCTTTCTTTTTATCAAATTCAGCTTTAAGCTCCATATTAATTTTAGTGCTCTGTTTGCTCAGCATATCAAATAGCTTGTTATAAGCATTCATACATTGGTTAAGCAGCTTTTGGGTACGCTCAATTTCATTCGGCTTAATACAAGAACTATTTAACACTCTATAATGCTGCTTCATTTGCAGTTCTTGCAGAATAATAAAATGAATCAAGCTTTCGTAATATGGATCAACTTCTTCAAGATTCATAGTAAGTTTTTTGTATCTGTTCTTAAAGAAAAGCTGTTGTTCATTAGAATAGTTCTTATCTTTATCTAAAGAACTAAGCTCAAAAGCAAAATGCTTATGTAAGAGCTTCTTATTTTCATACCCTCTTTTTCTTACAAGGTTTTTTGCTGCTTTAGCAATACCTTCTGGTGTTTTAGGGCCTCTTTTAATCTCTGGATATTTCTCAAGGTATTCTCTGGTGTACTCAGTTAGTTTCTCGTCTGCAATTTGTCTTTGCATTACGAAATACACCTCCATAATTAGCAGTGCGTGTTCTGCTTTTTAAAATTATTCTTAATTATACCCTGACTAACAATATTAATGAATTTTGAAATTATGGAATATTTTAGGAATCATTTTTTGAATAAAGGCTAGTATTTATTTGAACCGTATTTGAAACAAAAAATATCTAAACCTGCGAATTTCAGAGTTTTTATTAGGAAATTCGCACCAAACTTAATACTAAAACTTCATGTGGCAATGCGTTTGTCTACCGTATTGGCCAGGATTAAGAGAGTTAAAAAGCTTCCTATGGGCTTCAACGTTTTTTAAAAGTACTTTCCTAATTTCCGCGCTTGTCTCAAAGCTGTTTTCAGGATTAGCCAATAATCTAAACAAGTTTTTAATATCAATTTCCAGTAAAAGCAGATTATGTAATACAGATATTGATATATCTGTAGAGCGTTTCATATACTTCACAACCTCATTAAACCTTTCAATATAGTGTTTTTTCTGATTTTTTGTGTAGTTTTTTTCCTTATCTATGCAGCACTAGTACACTGTGACATTATTTTTTGATATTCTTATAGAAGCGCAAAAGTTTTTCTCTAGCGTCCCGACTTCGTCGGTTTAGAGCCGATTTAAGCACAAAAACACAAGATTGTGGGCACTACATTTTTCAGGAATAAAAAGAGATGGTTTAAGCTTAAGGACTAATAATTTTAGGGGTTTT
>JAAEMD010000428.1 GCA_024225875.1 bacterium | reverse complement strand
TTTGCAATAAATCCTCGCCGGAACATCGCGCTCTTATTAGACAATCTGTTGGTACAAAATTGCATTTATTGAAACCGATCTGAAGTTATCGTTTTTATTTCGGACTGGGTATATTATAATTTTTCAAGGCTTTATGCCTTGTAAAAACAGACCTCTTCTGGTCTTTCATTATACCTGTTGTTTTTGTCTTATTATACAGGACTGTAATACCTGGAAGCCTGGCTTCTGGAAGTGAGCCAGTGGGACGACTAATGTGAATTTTCCAGAAGATTACTTTCGGCTACTGATATTTTAAAATTTTTTGATCGAGGCAGGTTTTTTTTTTCAGGAGAAACACCTTGTTCAATAAGTAACGTGATCAAATCTGTAACCATATCGTTTATTTTTTTGTACTTGCCCATAATAACACTTGCTTAGTCAGATTCAAGAATTGTTGCTACCTTATCAAGAGCCACGTCAGCTTTTGAACTTTCATCCAGGTACGCAGGGTGGAGAATGCTCTCACTCCATAAAACTAAATTAAAATAAGCAGCAGCGATTAATTTCTTTTCGTTATTATAATTTACAATATCTTGTAGACTCTTTGTTAAAGGAAGCATTTCATTTGCAGCGGTTAAAGATAAATATGATATAGCCTTCTTATTATGAAACTCATCCAGCCTGGCTTTTGCTTTTGGATCAAAATTTTCTTATCCCATTGGAAAATGGGATTATAGCGAGGCTTATCAGGTGTATTATTAACAATTGCAGCAATAATTTTTCTCATAACATTCCTTCCTTTAATCGTGAGAATTTTCAATTCATTTTAAACGCTCAAGCAGTATATAGCCGATCCGAAATGAAATGTCCGGAAAATAATTCAGCAAACCGCAGGTTTTAGCAAATGAAGTTTGGTGCCAACAGATTTTTTAAAAAAAGCCTTGTGTTCCGGAGAAGACTTATTGCAAAAACTTAATAAAGCCTCTCTAAATTCCGAAAATTTCGGATAGTATTTGTTAGCAATAACTTCTTTTTTTAAACACTTCCAGAAACGCTCTATCAG
>JAAEMD010000427.1 GCA_024225875.1 bacterium | reverse complement strand
CTTACAGATGAAAGCTGCTTAAAATGTTCTTCTTCCGGTAACTCTTCTACAGGAATATGTTTAGAAGTTTTTTTTCTTTTTGCCTTTAGTTGCTCTATATCAATTTGAAGAAGCTCTATCTGCTCCTGAATTTGGGTGTAATTCAAGACCGTTGTAGTAATCGTTTATTAATTAGTGTCCGAAAAAATATATATAAATAACTAAATAACCAAGATGTTTTTATTTTGTTAGATATCCATTTTTAAAAATGAAGATTTCAATTGTGTTAAAAATTCTAATCCGACATCTAAAACTTTTCGAGCTATTCTAAGCCTTGATAATCGAAGATGAGAATAATATTACAAAAAATCGTCATACGGATTACCTGACAAGTTTTGATACGTCGAAAAAATATCGTAACGATTTGATATTTAAAAAAACAAACTCTGTTTGGCATTTTTTAAATCTTCGTTACAAATATTTATATATATAAATAAGTAATTTAAACACTTTTCGGACAGATTAAGCAGCCAAAAGTTTCTCTGTTCTCTGATTCCAAAAATCATCCCACCAATCATCAGCTCTTAATATTCGAAGTGCGAGCATAGGGTCAATTGAATTAGGATTCCAAGTTGCACCAGGTATCTTCAGTCGTTTCTGGGGAACTGATTTGTGCGCACTCTCTATCTCGCCCGAACCAACCGGATAACCATTCTCTTTAAAACTGTCAAAATACAGAGCATCGCAGAACCGATTTAAGTATCCTGTCAGTCGCTTTAATCTTTCGTGTGATTTCTCATTATCCTCATTTTTAATTTGGAGTTCTTCTAATTCTTCTATAATTTTTCCGACTTCACCATTTGAAATAATCCTTATTCGCGGTTCAACCCATTTTGCCCGTTCTTCCTTACTGATTCCCATCTTTTCAGCAGTATCATATAAATGATCCCGCAAATGTGACTTGTCCAATATAAATATCATATTCGGGAACTGTCTTTTTAATTCCTCACTTAATCCGTTTGCACCATCTGCAACTCCGACAACTTCGCTTTCTGATGTCATCCCTATTAATTCTGACGCGCTGTGCAACTGGCTTACAACCTCCGGATACGAATCCGTTTTTCCTACAAATATCTTATCTTTCTGTTCTGACGGTCTTGCCAGACCTATTCGGACATCACGCCATTTTATATCTTTTTCTTTTATCGGATTGTTGTATACAGGCGTTCTTTCATCTGAATCTTCTGCTTCATGCATTTCAGCGGTCCTGATTTCACATCCGTCTAATTTTTTCTGATAATTTTTCACTGAGTTCACTGATAATTTCCTGATATACAGTTTTTTCCATCATAGCACAGTCTCCTTACGTCAGGTTTTTATTATGGCATTATTATTAGATTATTTTATATTATCTAATGTTACCTAATGTTACCTAACAAAAAGTGACTCAGAATACAAGTAAAAAAGTGAATTATCTTGGGCAAGGTGAATCTGCTAACGACAGAGTCCTGAACTTATCATCTGCCGATATTGAACATGAGTTCTGGCACAACGGATTTGATATTTT
>JAAEMD010000426.1 GCA_024225875.1 bacterium | reverse complement strand
TTGGTTTTGGTTCATTTACTAAAAGACGTCGTAAAGCTCGAAAAGGGCGACATCCTCAAACTGGTGAAGAAATCGATATTAAAGCCAAGAATGTTGTTAAGTTTACTCCTGGTAAAGCGTTGCGAGAAAACATTTGAGGCGTATGTTAAAGAACCATACGGGACCACACCACACCAAACAACTTTGCAAGGTATGGTGTGGTATTTTACTGGTTTGTCAGGCACTGGTTGGTATCATAGGTATAGGTAATTTTTCCTATTTGCGCGTTTAAATCAGTGAACTGTAGTAGTAGTAGTATCATCATCATCATCATCATGACGACTATTAAGCGGTTTCTTCCCCTTTATGCCTGCTAAATCATTTTTTTTATGTTCGAGTTCTTTGAGTTTAATTTCTTTTTTGTCTTCTAAATATTTGAGTATAATTTCTTTGAGACTATTAAATATATGAACAACGACTCCCAGTATTATTATGAAAAGCCCAACAAAAGTTGGATCCTTTGGTGATGAAAAACCAAAGTTTATTTTTAAATATTCTTCTAATATCCAAAATATAAAATTTAATGGTAATAGAATAGTACCTCCCAGTGCTACCAAGACTTTTGGTAGTTTATTTTTTCCTAGGTAGGCTATAATAACATCACGCATCATTTTCCAAATACCTACCTTTTCCGATGTAGTCGGAGTAGGCTTTTCTGATTTATCATCAACGGTTTCCAAATCCTTCTTACGATCTTCTTCAGAAATAACACCATTAAGCAACTTTTTAACATTTACTTTAACTTTCAAACCTTCTGGGGGAAACGTTTCATCACCCTCTTCCTCCAAAAATAGTAAATGATCATAATCAACAACAACATCAGTCTTAGGTATAGGAACCTTTTTTACAGGTTCAAGTTTAGCTATGGTTTTATTAATGGAATCTAATTGGCTGTATACTTCACGTAAAAAGTAACGTCGTGTATACTCTGAGCCTCTAATCTTTATTGTTATTTTTTTTTCTTCTAAATTAGCTTGTACTAAGGCTTCATTGTCACCTTCTACAAGTAGCACACCTGTACGCCAGCAGATATTTTTTTTGATTTTGGGATGCATACGAACAATAAAACGAGAGATAATACTATTAGGAAGCACATCATAATGATACTCAAAGGATAAAAAGTCTTCCCAATCGCCACTATA
>JAAEMD010000425.1 GCA_024225875.1 bacterium | reverse complement strand
TTTTAAAATACGGGCATAATTTTGTCCTTCTGGATAAACGCAGGTACAGGTGTTCTACCGGCAGGTACAACCGGTAGAAAAAAGGATTTATATTAAGCTTCAGGTGATATTTTAAAGATAAATATAAAAGATGATTTGCCTGGTGTTGCTGAAAGATGATTTTCCTGGTGTTACTGCAGGTATCTTACTGTAAAATACCTGCAATCGTAGTTAGCCCTTAAGTAATATAATTATAGATGTTCTGGAAACTGCTATAAATGTTATCAGCTGGTAATAATAAGTATAAATTACTCGTCCTCATGTCCGGAATGTTTTACTATTCTACCTGATGAAACTGACCATGAAGAACCCTGGTTACAGGTAGAAGGAACACCTTCAGGGAAATAGGCAGTAGAATCAACAGCTAAGGGACCGGAATCAATAGTCCATCCATCAGAAGTCATATCTGAAGGATATGTAGTAGTGTTGAAGTAAAACAGTTCAAGCTGTGTATTAACTGTCTGGCGCTCAGCTCTGTGTGCTGATTTTTTTGCAGCTCCTGAAGATGTGATAAATCTTGGTAAAACAACAGCAGCTAATATCCCGATAATAGTTACTACGATAAGCATCTCCATAAGTGTAAAACCTTTATTTCTTTTGACTTTTTGCATAATTAATCCCGCCTTTCATAAAAATAATTTTTAATAATAATGATGGAAAACTGTTAAAGCTACTGAAATACATTAAGTTGAACAAGTCAAGAAATTCAATGATATGTATTTCTGTAATATTATACTGTTTCCCGTATTTATAAATAGTTAAACATTATTTATATATAAACATTGTATTGTTAATGTTTCTGAAAATCAAATTAAGCTTTATAAAATTATGAAGTAGATCCTGGTTAAAAAAAATGTCAGCTGTTAATTATAATATTGCAAATGTTTTTAAAAGGTTTTTTATTTTTAAAGATAAGTTTATGTAATTTGTTGTATTTAGAAATCAGATTGTTATAGTTGTCAGGCTTCAGTAGAAACTCTGCTGTTTCTGCAATACGGGTATAATTTATATCCTTCTGGATAAACTCAGGTACAACTATTTTTCTGGCAAGTATATTAGGTAGTGAAAAGAATTTAATATTAATCTTTAAGTAATACTTTGCAGTTAAATATGAAATCCAGGAGAGTCGGCCCAGTGTTATTACAGGGATCTTATATAAAACAGCTTCAAGATTAGTTGATCCTGTGGCACATATAATTATCGATGTTTTGTGAAGCAGGCTCTCTTTATCTTTGTCCCGGATATTAATAAAATCAATTTTTTTTGAATGTAATGTTTTTGTTATTAATGGGATAAAAGACCTGGATGATGGAACAATAAAGAATTTATAGTGTTTACTTTTACTATGCAGCAGAGAAACTGTGTCCAGCATTGCAGGAAGCAGCTGTTTAATCTCCTGTTTTCTTGATCCGGGAAAGAGCGTAATAATATTTCTATTTTTTCTGACATAATTACTTTCCGATGTATTTAGTATTTCTGTAAGAGGATGGCCAAAAAAAAATACTTTGGAAGTAAGTGTTTTATAAAAATCGTACTCAGGCTTAAAAATAGTTATTATATTGTCACTGTACCGGATAAGTTTTTCTGCTTTTTTTGTATCTTTCCACATCCAGAAATGTGGAGTTATGAAGGTAGTTACAGGGATATTAAACTTTCGTATAAGCTCTGCAACTTTGAAGTTATACTGTGGAAAATCTACAATAACAACTTTATTTATATCTGTTTTTTTAAGAAATGAAGAGATTGATTTTTTGAAATTATGGAAGAAGGTACACTGTTTAAGCTCTTCCCAGAGACCGATAGCACTGTTATGGACAGTTTCGATTAAGAAAAAATCAGCTTCTTTTTTAAGTTTTTCTCCGCCAATACCATATATACTGGTTTCAGGGTGATTATTTTTTATTTCTTTTGCCAGTGCAGCACCATACATATCTCCGGATATTTCTCCAGAGATAATGAGTATTTTCATGCTTTATTCTTCAGTAACTTCTACAGTATCAATTGATTTTTTAGTTAAACCTCTGTTGGAATCTGCCTGTATAAAGTTAACCAGGTGTTGCGTTTCAGGTTCAATATCCTGCATCTTGAGTATTTCTTCTATGGCCTGGCTTTTATTTTTTCCTAAACGGTACAGTTGTTTATATATATTTTTTATTTCTTTTATAGCTTTTGAAGAAACTCCCTTTCTTTTTAAACCTACTAAATTAAAGCCTCTAATAGTAGCAGGATTACCTTCGCAAAGCATAAAAGGTGGAACATCCTGTGGTAGACGAGTGTAGGCACCTACCATTGACCCTTTACCAATACGTGTAAACTGATGGATACCTGTCATACCGCCTATTACTGCATTATCTTCAACAATCGTATGACCTGCCATGTTTGCCATGTTTGCTATGGTTATGTTGTTACCCAGCTTTGAGTTATGTCCTATATGTACATTGGTCATCAGGATATTGTCAGAGCCAATTTCTGTTACAGTATTTTTTCCAGTGGAACGATTTATTGTCACATACTCTCTAATTTCATTGCGGTCACCAATTACTACCCAGGTCTTTTCACCATTATATTTTATGTCTTGTGCATCGGAGCCAAGAACAGAGCCGAAATGAATATGGCAGTCAGAACCTATACGGGTATACTTTTCCACCATTATATGTGCTTCAAGAATAGTGCGATCTCCTATCGTTACATTTTTACCAATTATTGTATATGGGCCAACAACAACATCCTTACCCAAAATTGCAGATGAGTGAACGGAGGCCGTAGGATCTATTTGTCGTTTAGATGGCCTTTCAGTGAGAGTAAAAACAAGATCGGCTTCACTTACTACTTTTCCATTGACAAGAGCTTTCCCGTTCATTTTTATAAAAGGACCCTTTATTTTTGTTGTTTCTACTTCAAACCTCAATTGATCACCTGGAATAACAGGCTTTCTGAATTTTGCTTTTTCTATTGCTGCAAAAAAAGGCATGCGTCCATTGTATTCCGGATCTTTTAAAAACAACACTCCACCAGCTTGAGCCATAGCCTCCAGTGTTAAAACGCCTGGCATTATAGGCTGTTGCGGAAAATGCCCCTGAAAAAAAGGCTCATTAATAGTAACATTTTTAATAGCTACGATCCTCTTTTTATCTTCAACTTCAATTACTTTATCAATTAATAAAAACGGGTACCTGTGAGGAAGTATTGACTTAATATCATTAACATCTATGCTGTTCATGTTTTCTCTCCTAAGTTTGCTTTCTTAAAAATAAGACTTCTGTATATGTTCAGAAACATTCGGATCATTTTAATGTTATATCTGTTCCAAAGTAAAATGTCCGACACTAAAGTTTTCAAATGACTTCGTTTATGTACGCAAGTACACTGCACTTCCCCATTTAAACGGACAGTTCAATTTGTACCAGCTATAGTACAAAAGTCTAGAAAT
>JAAEMD010000424.1 GCA_024225875.1 bacterium | reverse complement strand
TTATTTTGGAACAGCTATAACAATAAAGTTAACCGCTTTTTCATAAATAACATAAATACTTGTCAGGATCCAACACTCGTGTTTTCAGGTAACAGGGCTGTAATGTAACTATCAAAAGCATACTGGGGTTGTTTGTATTTTCTTGTTTATCTATATTTCCCATTCTACATTCCAAAATTCATGGTTATAATTAATAGTCTATAGAAAATTAAGGAGCTTTAAAGCATGACAATCCAGTGGTTTCCAGGGCATATGGCAAAAGCAATCAAGAAAATAAAAGAAAGCCGCAAACAATTTGATATTGTAACTGAAGTACTGGATGCCAGGATTCCCTTATCCAGCAGAAACCCTGTTATCAACAGAATAATACCAGATAAACCACGCCTGATAATATTAAATAAAACTGATATAGCAGATCCTGAAATAACCAGCAAGTGGGTAGATTATTACCAGTCTCAGGGTATGCAGGCCTTACCAGTCAGCACCTTTCATTCTTACTGCGCAAGAAAAATCGAAAATGCCATAATAAAAACAGTTACCGAAAAAAATATCATCGCTGGAAAAAAAATCAAAATCGGTAACCACCCTGTAAAAACAGTAATAATTGGCATACCTAATACAGGCAAATCCACTATAATTAACTGCCTTACAGGTAAAAGAAAAGAAAAGGTCGGCAATAAACCAGGAGTAACAAGAACTCAGAATTGGATATTTGCAGGGAAGAATATACTTTTACTAGATACACCTGGTATTTTATGGCCAAAGTTCGAAAAAAAAATCACAGGTTACCATCTGGCATCAACAAACAGTATTAAAGAAGAAAATCTTAATATGGAAGATATTGCTTTATTTATATGCAAATTCATGATGGGACAGTACCCTGAAAACCTTATGAGACGATATGCAATGAAAAATATGCCAGCTAATCCTGCAGAAGTTTTTAAACATATCTGCACTATTCGCCAGTGTCTTTTACCAGGTAATGATTTAAATTATGAACGTTCATATGAGATCCTTGTACAGGAGTTTCGCAACGGTAAACTAGGCAGAATATCAATGGAAACACCAGAGTAAAGCATAAAATCATATTTTTTGTTTTTTTGATGAGATATTATCACTGTTTTTCAGGTAACCCTGATATTTAGGTATCGAGAAGAAAAAAGTAGCCCCCTGACCTTTAGCAGACTCTACCCAGCATTCACCTGAATGATCTTCAGCTATTCTTTTAACAATACTTAAGCCCAGCCCTGAACCTTCATAGTCATGATTAGTATGCAGCCTCTTAAACATTTCAAATATTTTTCCATGGTACTGTTCTTCTATACCTATACCATTATCCTTTACAAAAACTACACATCTGTTTGTTTCTATCTTGAAACCAATTTCTATCCTGGGCACAACTTTTGTGTTCTTTTGCGAAAATTTTATCGCATTTGTAATAAGATTCGATATTAGAGTTTCCATCTTGATTTCTTCAGCATAAATGACTGGCATATTCTCATATATCTCAAACTCAACTTTTTTTTCAAGATACTGTTCATTATGTGTAACGATTTTTGCCACCAGTGACTGCAAATCAACTTTAGAATACTTTTTTTTGACTCTGGATATCCTTGATAAGGTCAACAGATCATTAATAAGGTTCTGCATTCTAATGATACTGGTACTAATTCTCTTCAAATAACTTTTACCTTCAGCATCCAGCGTATCAGCATAATCTTCCTGGAGAATGTCAGCAAAGGAAGCTATCCCTCTTAACGGGGTTTTTAAATCGTGACTTGCCGTATATACAAAGCTATCAAGCTCCAGATTTACCTTTTCCAGTTCTTTTTTTCTCAAAAAAAGTTTTCTCAACGAAAAACGCAACCTGTGTTGACTTCTTAATTCTTTTTGATATGTGTTTATATAATCCAGACCAAGACCTAAAAATATAGTACCATAAGACATAAGTTTGAAAAAGCTGCCACTGTTAGAACCTGCATCAAAGATATCTTTTGAATAAAAAGATACAATAACCTGGCCGATTATGGAGGGAATAATACACAGCATCAAACTGTTAGAAAAAACACTTGGAAAAGAGAAGTAATGATATGGAAAAACCAGCAAACCAGTTATAACAAAAAAGAAAAGTGTGATCAAATCATACATCTTAAAATCTATAGATAGATTATTCAGGAAGTAACTTACAGGTAAAGCAGGACTGGACCCGGCTAATCTAATAAAGAAGTAGGCTACTACAAGCAATATTAAATTTGTGATAACTATCAAAACAATATCATTTTTCATATGCTTTTCTACCAGGTCCTTATCTTTTTTTATTCTTTTTCTAAAAGTTAAGATTATGACCTCTGTAGTGAGCAGTATAATAAAAAACAACCTGTTGATAGTCCATATAAAGGGCACAAAATTAACAATATCCTTAACCTGAAATAAAACCTGGGTTGTGGCAAGAATAGCAAACAAATCCAGAGCACCGGCAAAGAACAGGGCAATACCTATAATTGGAGTAGATATCTGACGTTTAATAGAGTAATGAACAATAGTCAGAATAGACGTTATAATTGCAACCCAGGCACATAACCACTCCAGCATAATATGTACAAGGTATCCTCTTAACTGAAGCATACTAGCCAGATAATGTTTATACCCAACTATTATTTGCGGTAAAATAAATTCCGGTGAAAAAACAACAAAAACAAATGGTACTAAAAGCATTAGTCCCAGTAGTATCAAATAAAAAACAGGAACCGATGTTTTAGAATAAAACATTTTTTTCACTAAACTCATCTTTTAATAACCCTCTCTTTTTTATTTGTTTGTCTATAAATCTAACTATATATAAATACTCTTCAATACGTCCATGTTTCTGTATAATCAGTGTCACCTCTATGCGATTCCGGCACAAGAACGATAACTCTACTGAGAGTATCATTTTCATAGTACCAGTCGGCAAGCTCCTCTATATGTGTAACTTTATTTTTTTCTTCAGTATATGGATTATTTGGAATCTCCACTAAATATGATGGCACTAAAGCATCAAGATTACCCGTTAAAGGATAATCTCCCATATTATTATAAGCATACATCTCCAGTGCATTTCGCATAGTTGCCAGATGAGCTTTAACAGTCTTAAGAGATGCATAAGCAGTCAATGATACACTGCTTGTCAGGGGATTTTTGGTTGATATGTACTGTGGCGTATATATTGTTACATCAACCCGCACCTTATTTCTAGGAAAGTTACCGTCAAACTCTTCCCCATCAAAAGGAACAATCTCCCCGGCAACTTCTTTCATAAATATTACATTAATAGTTGCTCTTTCTTCATATCCGAGCAAGGCCAGATCTGCTGACCACTTATTTGCCGGATCATGAGGGTTAGAAGGAAAGTCCGGGTTTGCCGTATCAATATCCCTGGTCCAGAAACCATGACTTCTTATAAGCTCACATTTTTCATTTATCAGCAGGTTTATCTTTACATATTCATTTGTATAAGAAATACTATCCAGACTGGGTGATAAGCCCTGAAGTGATACAACTATTATCATTGCTAAAAAGGTAATGGAAATAATAACCTCAATTAAAGTAAACCCTCTATTACGTTTCTGCTTTACAGTACCCTGTATTTTCTGCAAAAAAATATTCATAAAATTATTATTTTTCCTGTTCAAAACACATACCCGGTTTCCGGTAAAATCTGAATATTTTTTTCTGTATCAAGAGCACTTAATGTAATACTTCTTGTAACAGTAATTGCTGTTTCCGGATCACCTTCATAAGGTTTACCATATATATCGAAACTTATTTTATTATCTACGATAGTAGTTGCTGCTACTTTAACAGATGATGGCATGGCATAGCCTGTTTTAGTATGAACCCAGATATTCGCACTTGTATCTTTCTCAAAAAATGTATAAAAGGGTTGAGCAATATCAAAAACTATCATTTGAGGTATCTGTTTTTGCATAGCATCACTTCTAGTCCTCCTCAAATCAGCCTTAATCATCTGAGAACCGCTGCTTAAACTGGATAGTGCCGTATAGTCTACTATCTTTGGCTTTACAGCAACCATAGCCAGTATTCCCATTATAACTACAGCGGCTATCAGCTCTATTAAGGTAAATCCGGATTGAATATATTTTAGTTTTTTTTTGTCCATTATTTTTTATAAAAGAAAAGCGGGTAAAAACCCGCTTTGCTTTACGATAAATTTAATCTAACAATAACTACCAGACAATATATGTACTATTATCACAACGGACTTCACCTGTACTCGAATTATAAAGCCAGCCGCCGTCATCATCTTTTACAACTACTGGATTTTGAGTAACAACATCAACTGCGTTGGATCCTCCAGTTGGGAAAGGATCAAATGGCACTATATTCTGCTCAAACATACTAGCTGTAACTGTAGCTGGCCATGCCCTTGTATCTTCCAGCAGGTTTTTTGAGTGTTCTAAAGATATAGCCGCCCGGATAGTAGCAAGAGCTGATTTCAAGCTGTTTTCTCTTGTCTTTTGTGACAAATTAACATACATAGGAACCCCGACACCTACTAATATACCTAAGATGACAACAACAGCAATCAACTCAATTAGTGTAAAACCCTTTTGTTTCTTTTTCATTTAAACTCTCCTTAGCTTCTTCATAATTCCCACCCTGTTACATCAAGCCAGTATCACAGCAAAAAGGTTCACCTCCAATTCATACATTCCGTTATCTCATAAACACCATTTATTTCTATATGAGTTCCCTGTTTATTTCAAAGCTAAACATATAATAATTAATTATATATAAATGAATAGTTAAAAATCAAATTTTAATAATAATTAATATCTTTTGCGCGTGACTTTTTAGTATGTGGTTTGGGGGATCGCTTACCCAACAACAACAATTCTATATCCTTGATACCAAGATGATATTATATTTTTCCCAAGCCCCTGCATTTTTGTTTTTTGATTATTCAAGGCCTTTTGCCTTTCTTGTTTGAGAAAAATTTCCTGTAGCTCTTTTTTACTGAATTTTCTATGTGGAAACACAATGATTTTATCTAAATAGCAGTTTTTGTACTTTTTATCACTACCACAAGGGCAAGGATCATTTCTGCCTGTTTTTTCATTTATAATTTCAATATTTTAATCAGTTTCAAGGATAAAATAAATAAATTATAATAAGTAAAATATTTAAATAAAGGGAATTATGACTATTTTACCAAACCATTTAATGGATTACTCACACAAAAACTGGAAAGAGTTGATTATCAAAGAATTTCCTAACACAACATCAAATCCTTCTTTATCTTTGATTAAATATATAAAATCCTCACCAGAAAAATTTTATCTAAAAAAAGCTTCATGCGATATTTGTAATTTATTGAATGATTTTAAGACTAACTACAACTCAGACTTAGTATCTTTTTTTCGAAATAATTACGATATTACTACGGCTTTAAAGACGCTAAATGAAATGAATTTACTAGATTTTCATGAGAGACCAACAAATATTAAGAAAAACGATATTTATTTTTTCAGATTCATTGATACTAAGATTCACCCAAATTATTTACAACTCATAGAAGGTGCCTTTTCTTTGCTAATTTATCCTTTTGCTGCTTTTCAAATAATCAGTAAAGGTAAAAAGGCAGGTGGGCTTGATGTTTTTAATATAGTAGAAATTCTCCAAAAGACTAAATATTCATATTTAACACAATCTTATAACAATACAATAAGAAATGGTGTTGCACACGGAGGAGTATCTTTTTATGCTTCACAAGATATTAAATATTTTGATAAGAAAAAAGAACTAATCGCAAGTGTTTATGACATTACTAAAAAATTTGATGATCTTTTAGACATTTGCAATGGTCTAGCTTGTGGTCTTCAGTTATTTTGTTTTGAAAATGTTGATTTTTTTCAAAAAAATAATTTACAGCTCCCTCAACCTTTTATGATAGATGAATTAAAGTATTCTTGTGAAACACTGGGATGGAAGATCATTACATCTTTAGAATCAAATATAACAGGAAGTCGGAAACAATTAAATTTATATACAGAAAATACTTTTTTAGATCGTCGTAAATTAGATTACTTTGTTTTCAAAACTGGCGTTGAAATAGAAAAATATGCCCCAGGATATGACAGATATTTTATCTCACTAAAATCTAAATTTTCCCATCAGGGTTGGGCTGCCTTTGTTGGTGAAGAATTAAAAAAATTACGCTTAAAAAATGAAACCGATATTTCTAAGTTTACAGAAGTTCTAGAAGATAAATTGATTTTCTTTAATCCTCGAATTAAATTACCTGGTTTTATTTACAAAATATCAACTCTTATTACATCGTTTAAAATTAACATCCCTATTCATTGGGAAAATGAAGTTTTCAAGAAATTAAATATAAAATCACCATTTTGTATCAGATCTACTCAAATTCATAGAAATGGATTTTATAATGTAATTAATGGAAGTGTAGTAATAGAAAATCAAGATAGTTTAAAGGATAGTGTTCAAGAGATAATAAAGAAATATGCTAAAAAGATAATTAAAAAATCGATAAAACTCGCTAAAAAAAACTATTCAATTTTTAATCCTAAAAAATATTTACCTGTTGGTTATATACGAATGACAGTATATTCAAAAGATTTTAAATTGCAATATCTTGGAACATCAGGC
>JAAEMD010000423.1 GCA_024225875.1 bacterium | reverse complement strand
CTCTGAAAGGTATTTCATTAATTTTTCATGCCTTTCCTGTTCGGAAAACATGACTATTTTTACTTCGTTTTTGGACAACACTATGAACGCCTTTATCAGACCATTTTTTACTAGTTCTTCGTTGTCTTTGATAATAATCTTTTTAGTATGATATCGATTTCTCTTATCCCAAGAAAGAGGTCCTTTACTAGCTATGAAATTGAAAGATCTTAGCAATACGTTTGGATCACCAATACCTGCTTGGTTTTCCCAATTGTTCCATTTGATATACATCATGTAGAATCTTTTTTGAAGACTACGTTTTATTCTATCCAATTCATATCTGTTGAAGTAAAGAAATCCTTTATGATTCATATTATTTTGGATTTTATCGGATAATTTTACTAGTAAAGCTTCTTTTACATTAGGCTTTGCAAAATGGGGTGAAATTTTGATTCTTTCTTCTTCTGATCTTCTTTCTAAATCTTTGGGGGTAATAATAATAACATCAATTAAACGCATATTGAATTCGGCGGACATTTCACCAAGCTCGGCGTTATAAAAGCTATTTTTGAAATAGTAGTCAGTGAACCACAAGCGTCTAACGGCGTCTTTTACACGTCTATAATTTTGATTATCCTTTAATAAACCAGCTTCCTCGAGTATCATGCCATAAGTCATTATGACATAGCCTTTAATGATATCTTCTGGCTTTGCTTTTTGAATTATTCTCGAAATAGCATAAAAAACTTTTCCGTCAAATTCTTGAGGTATTTTGTTAGTTTCCCAACTATGTTTAGGAGGTTTGTTAGTCGGCGT
>JAAEMD010000422.1 GCA_024225875.1 bacterium | reverse complement strand
AGAAATAAGGGGTTGCTGGAAAAAGAGTTTGCGAAAGACGGGATAAAAATTAATTTTCATAATATCACCAATGGCTTACAACAAGCCAAAGCCGCTGCAGCAGGCAAAATCGATATCTGTGGCTCTATAAATACAAGCAGTATAATTACAGCGGCAGGTCAAAATATAAAACTACATATAGTAAGAGCAGTTTGCAACCCTACTGACACCTTGGCATTAATCACTGTTAATCCAAATATTAAGTCAGTCAAAGATTTGAAAGGCAAAACTGTTGCCTGCATTAAAGGAGGGACCTATCACCAACTACTACTCGAAGTGTTGGCAAAAAATAATATGACAATAGAAGACGTAAATTATACACCAATGCCCTTAGCAGAAACATATAACGCTATGTTTGCTGGCAAGATTGATGCTACGGTTTTGACTACAATTGAAATGTTAAAGGCAAAAAAAAGAGGGGCAAGAGTTTTGACGACAGCCAGAGGACTAATGCGACCTAAACTAGTTGTTGCGGTTACTGAACCTTTTGCCAAAAACCATACAGCCTGGCTTAAAAGATATATCAAGGTGCAGGATGAGGCGATGGAATTTATTAAAAACCATAAACATGAAGCCCTAGAGTTAGCCGCTAAAGACCTAGGTATTTCCTATCAAGATGCTGAGTGGTTGTACAACAACACTAAATTAATAAATAGCTTAAGTCCAGATGACATAACCTCTTTAAAAGAGGATATTGATTTCTTGTATCAACAAAAACTTACCCCTAGAAAATTAAGTATTGTTTCAAAAGCTACTATAATAGACAGATATTTCGAAAAAATTGTAAAAGAACAAATTAGTCGAAGTGCAGTTAGCTATAATTAGCTCATAATAGAATTTACATAAAATTTGGATTTTTTCGACTTTTTTTTAGAGCCGT
>JAAEMD010000421.1 GCA_024225875.1 bacterium | reverse complement strand
CTGTAAAAAAAAATGTTCTGGTATTGGGAGGCGGAGATGGACTCGTTGCCAGGGAGTTGTTGAAATATCAGGATGTAAACAAAATTACCGTTGTAGATATTGATCCTGAAGTCACAAAAATTTCACGTAAAAATAACTGGATTGCCAGTATTAACCGGAACAGCCTGGATCATGAAAAAGTTAACGTTCTGAATAAAGATGCTTTTGTCTATATTAAAAACGGATCTGATCTTTTTCATATTATTATTGCCGATTTACCTGATCCGAACAATGTATCACTGGCAAGACTTTACAGTATTGAGTTTTATAATCTTGTTTATAAACGGCTGATGCATGGTGGTATTTTTACGACCCAGTCCACAAGTCCTTTTTTTTCCGGCAGATCATTCTGGTGTATTTATAATACATTGAAAAAGTCAAAATTTTCAGAAGCTGTGCCTTACCATGTTTATGTTCCGTCTTTTGGAGACTGGGGCTTTATCATGGCGTCAGACAGAAATCTGCATCCTCATGATATTAAAATTAATATACCCACTAAATATATAGATGACCGGGTTACACAAAGCCTTTTTACCTTTGAAAAAGACAACCTTCCGGAAAAAGATTTCAATATTGTAAGTACCATGGATAACCCTGCTGTTATGTACCAGTATCTCAAAGGGTGGAAGTACTGGAATTAGGGAATTAGAGATGTTATTTACAGTAACTGGGGCCTTGATTTTCATTTGGGCCGCTGTCTGAACCCGAAATCCTGTTCTGCTAAGTAACACTTTTTAACTTTCTGAATT
>JAAEMD010000420.1 GCA_024225875.1 bacterium | reverse complement strand
TAACAATATTAAATGTAATTATGTTTTTTGGGATATTGAAGGTAAAGACCGGAGCCCAAAAGAGCGAGACTTTAAACCCAATGAATTTGAAAAGCTTTATAAAAGCTTGCCTACATTAACATATTATTTTGAAGACGGCTTCACACCTGTTGATGCTGTTATTATGGACAAACTAGTTCAAGCTATAAACGAAAAGCATTCTAACTTTGACTTAGAGCTTGATAGTTTTCATTCAAGAGGACAACCTCATGCTGTTTTTACGGTAAAGTATCAAGAGGTTACTGATAAAGCGTTGAAAGAAATTGAGCATGGTTATGAAAAAGTAATAGCAAAATTGAAGGGAGAAAAAGGAATTTTACAAGACCACTGTAACAAATTAATTGAAAATAGACAGCCTATACATATAGGAGATAAAACAATGAGTAACACTACTATAAATACTGGAGGTGGTCCGAGCGCTTATTCAGAAGGTGGGACAGCAGTGATTGCAAAATATATAAAGGACAGCTTTAACCAGATTGAACAATCCAATGCAAAAGATGATGTAAAAGCAAAATTAAAAGAACTTTCCAAAGCTGTTGAGACGATGGTTAAGGAGTTGCCAGAAAAGAAAGCGGATGAAGTTTCAGAAGGTCTAAGCACATATGTAAAGGAGGTTGTAAAGGAAGAACCTCGTAAAGAATGGTATCAATTAACCTCTAAAGGTCTTATTGAAGCAGCGAAAACCGTTAATACAATAGGCCCGAATGTAATTCAAACGATTCAGGAAATTGGTACAATGATTGGAATGGTGTGAAAAATGATTTTATCAAAAACAAAACGTAACACTGTTACTATTATAGGTTTTGTATTTTTGGAAGTGGCTTGAAAAGCTAGTCGTAAGTAAAGAATTTATTAGGAACCAGCCTTTCAAGATTCTACAATGTTAAAAAGGTATCAACCTGATAGCAGATATCGAGCTTAAAAGCTACTAAAAAACATCCTCATAGTGAATATGCTCAATGACC
>JAAEMD010000419.1 GCA_024225875.1 bacterium | reverse complement strand
TACAACCAAAATGCGCAAGCATTTGTCGATGCCACACTCGATGTAGACCTCAATGAACTTTACGACGAATTCTTACCGCTGATCCCAAAAAAAGGCGCTTTACTCGATGCCGGTTGTGGCTCTGGCCGCGACGCCTTCATCTTTAAAGAGCGAGGTTATAGCGTAGATGCATTCGATATCAGCCCAGCGATGGCAAAATTGGCGTCAGAATACTTAAACCAAGACGTAGCAGTAAGCAGCTTCCTAGAGCTAAACGACGTTGCCAAATACGACGGCATTTGGTGCTGCGCAAGCCTTATTCACGTAGCAAAAAACGACTTAACCGACGCATTTAATAACCTTGCCCGCGCATTAAAGCCACAAGGCATCGTGTATGTATCGTTTAAATACGGAGATGGCGAGCGCGAACACAATGGTCGCGAATTTACCGACCTAAACGAACAAGCCATTGAGAGCATTATTAAAGGCACTGATCTGTTTATTCTCAAGTCATGGCAAAGCGCCGACCAACGCCCAGAGCGTGCCACAGAAACATGGCTAAACGCTATTTTGCATAGAAGAACGATGAAGTAGGAATATTTAAGAGCACTCAGATTGTAGTGCTCTTAAAGTGTCAAAGCTTAGCCAACAACTAAATCTTCAATACTTTTTACATTTCTAAAGCTCTTTGAGCCTTGCATGACATGGTAAGCCCAAGCTTTTGTGTTTTGTTGTTGGTTATGGGAAGGGTAAAGCAGCTGCAACATTAGCTCAGTTGCAAGCATAGTTTCGCCAAGCCATGTAACCTTGTCTAAAGAAAGTGAGCCATTCAGTTCAATTGGTTCACCATTGTAGCGATTACCAGCTTCAACAGATGTAAAAAAGGCTATTCTTGCTAGTACGTTTGGAGTTACCTTCGTTCTCCCCTTTAAACGTCTTAAAAAGTCATCTGTTTCTATACTTAACTTCATTCCTCTATTTGGTAAAATCATGCTAAACGCTCCTGATTTTGATCCCAAAAATAGCCGTCAGAAATAGTGGATGTTTTATTAGTTTGGTTAAAGCTAATATCATATTTTCTAGAAATAAAGTTCTGCATTCTTTCGGTATAACTCTTATTTATTTCAGTATCAGTAGATAAAATTACTACTTGCTCCGAAGCAAATGGAAAATAATTTTGAACCAGCTTATCTCTGTGTTCCGAATCTAACCTGCCCAAAGGAGTATCAATCACAAGAGGCAACTTTTTACCAGATATAGCTGCCAATGCATCTAACATTGCAATTGCAAAGATTTGTTTTTCACCAGCAGATAAACCAGATTTATCTATTTCAACACCTTCCATGTTAACCAATGAAACATTGTATGAGTGAGGATCAATTTTAACGTTTAATTGAAGTTCATCTTTTCTTGTCAATTGTTTATAAGAGTTAATAAATTTTGACTCAATTTCCTTTAACTTAACTTTGGATAAATCAATTGAAAAGTCCTCTAGTAATGCTATTGCCCTACTTGCTCTAATTGATGAGTCTTGCTCACCAAATGCTGACTTCATTTCTTTTTGCAGTTTTACAAGCTTACTTGTAATTTCTTGGGCACTTTTGAAAAGCCTTTTGGCATCTAGTAATAGGTCTTTATATGTTTTAATTAACTCATTCTTTTGTTTTTCTAATGCTCTAAGGCCATCAAAAGATTTTTGTAATTGTTCTTGCTCTGGAGCTCTGGCAACATTTAAAGATGCATTTTCAATGATATTTTGAGTTTTTAGCAATTCGCCTTTTAAAGCTTTCGCGCATTGAATAGCAGTAGGTGCACGGTTTTGTACTTGCTCTTTTAGCAACGCAATTTGTTGCTCACTTAAATTAAAATCTAAAACATCTTTTTGTGGTTTACTATATTGCTCTGCTTTTTCGAGTAGTTCACGCTTATGGTCATAAAAGCCTGATTTTTGTTCACTATCCAAAAAGATTGCAAGTTGCTCTTTGAAAGCTTTTCGCTTGAAGTTATCTGAAGATTTATCAATTTCTTGAATAAGCTTTTCCATCGAAGAAGTAGCAATTCCCAAAGCATAGTCATTTTCTAACTCATGCTGTAATTTACTTTCTAATACAGCTTTTTCCTGTATCTTCTCATTTATAGAGGCTTGTGTTTCTTCTCTGCTAGTAGCCCAAGCTCCTCCACCCGAAAGTAAATCTTGCTCGGCAACAGCAATTTTTCTGTTTAACTCTGCAATTCCATTGAACTCTAAATCTGCTTCATTTCTTTTTTGTAACGCTTGGCTAAGCAGCTCATCTTTCTCTGATTCTAGTAATTTATATTGTGCTTGCAGTTTTTCTTCGCTTGCAGCTATACCTGCCTTGCGTAAATAAATACGTAAGTCTTCTTTAAGTCTATTCACAGTGTCTAAACCAAGCAGCCTTTTTACTGCTTGCTGTAAAACTAGGCCAGAGTTATCTTCTGCGAGCTCAGCAATTTTTTCTCCATCGAAGAAAACGAGATCAGCTATACCTGCGGGTACGAGCTCAAGTAAAAACGCTTGGGCTTGGTCGTAATTTAGTTCAAGTTTTTTTATCCCATTTTCAGTGATTACTAATTGATCTAGATTGCCATGTTGCCAATGGCGAGTAACTGTATAGTGGTAATTCTCACCTTGGCGAACAAAATTAAACTCTAATTCGACACTGGCTTCTTTTGATACTGTATTGGCATCACTGTTATTAATTAATTTCTGTAATTCTTCTATAAATGCAGGGTTTGATAATGAACTTGCAAACGCTTGTCGTCCCAGTAAAGAAAATCTGATAGCTGTCAAAATGCTTGTTTTGCCAGCACCATTTAAGCCACCGAATAAAACGATAGGCTTATCTTTTTTAGGAGTCAGATTAATCTCATGCTTACCAGCAAATACTCTAAAGTTATTTAAGGTTAATTTGGTGATGATCATTTACAGCTCACTATTTAATAACGAATCAATGCCATTTAACTCAGCTTGTATTTCGTTAATGTCTTGCAGTAACGCATATTGCAACGTCTTTTCTGATTCTCTTTTTTGCTTTGCTATTTCAAGGTTGCCCCAATCTTGCCTCAGCACTTTGTCAAGACGATTAAAAATTCCTTGTCGTTTGCCAAGGCCAGAAAGACTCAGCTCAATATCAATTAATTTTTTGATTAACTCAGAATCAACCTCATGAGTTTTTGACAAATGCTCAATCATTTCTGATTCAATATTACTAAATGCATTTCCATCGTCTTCTAAAAATTCAATGTTTCCATTTGGGTAAACGCGCTTATAGATTTTTGGGAGATCGTCCGACCAATCTGGCGTAAGAGGGTCATTTCTCCACTGATGTCTAATTTCATGAAGTTCAGCTTCAGTTATTAAACTTACATCTCTTCCTTGCTGGTTTATTTCTTTTTCCATATTAAGGAGATGTTCAAGCCACTCTTTCCTTAGGTGTAAAAAATAAGGACCATGAATAAACTCAACGTTTTCTTCTTCTTGCATTCCGTGCTTAACACTTACTTTTCCATCTCTGCGGCGGTTCTGGCGGTAAAGGCCTTTTACGCTAGGCTCTGTAGTTGAGTGTAAAAAGTTACGGAAATCAGCTAAAGGTTTAAGCCACTCTTCACCATTAGCAATAAGGCCATCAATAGCTTTATCTTTTGTTACTACTGTACAACTCCAACAACCAAATCGAGATTTTCCACAGCCTGGAGATGTCGCTGTCTCAACAAGTGGACACTCACCACTTGTTGAATTTGTGCTGTCATATAACTCAACAAGGGCAATATTAGAGGTTCCCCAAGGAGTTTCCCAAGGGCCTATCTCCTCGTATTGACCAGGAGCTATTTTTTGTCCCAATAATTGCCATACTTCTTGAACTTGCCAGTCTTTGATTGGGGCATACCTGCGATAATGAGGGTCAGACTCATCAAAAAAATTCTTACCTGAATGGTATTTATCAAGAATATCTTCTCGATTCTTACTTTCTTGAGAGCGAGAACCAATAACAACGATAGGCGCTTGGTCTGCTGTAAATTCAGATTTAGCAAAATCTTTAAATGGATTAAGCTTTATTTTTTCTGTGCACCAACGGTTAAGTTTTAAGTTTGGGGCCGGATAACCACGACCTAAAAGCCTAGACCAAAATGTATCACTAGCTTTTGGAGTAATAATCTTTGTTTCAATAGGTAAACCAGAAATTGATGCACTGCGCTGTAAGGTATTAAGTGCATGAAGAGCTTTTTGTAAATAGATAGGTACTTCAGCTAATGTATCGCAAAATACTACATATACTTTATTAGTTCTTTGTTCAGGGCTTAAACCAAGCAACGCAAGATAAACAAGCGTTAAAATAGCTGTTGAGTCTTTACCGCCACTAAAAGCAACAACCCAAGGCTGATTTTCACGTAGGTATAAATATTGGATTTCTGCTAGTTGCTCTTTTAAAGGGCGCTCAGCAAAAACCTGATCATCGATAAAGTCCATATAGTCATGGATATCGTCATAGTTTTGAAATTCAAACATGATTACTACTAAATTCTTTTTCTAGTTTCTTATCATCACCTTCAAGTTGTAAATCAAGAGCTTGCCTTAAAATATTGGCAGTGAGTTTAATATTACTAGAAGCTTTAGACAATTTTCCGTGGTGTAAGGCTCTATTGTCCCATATTGGGTTGCTCTTTCGCCAATCTATTTTATTTAAATTTTGAAGTTTAGATTGCCAATCTGCAGGGTGTTGCTTTAATAGCGAACGACCTAAGTGCCCTAATGCATGTAAGCCAATACCATGTGCATGAATAAACTCTTGCCTAAAATTTGCTGGTGAAAGTTCTTTACTATGAACTTGTTGCCACTCAGAAATAGCACTGTAGCAGCCTTGCCAAAAGCTAACGGCTAACTGTAGGTCACTATCATCAAACTTAGAGCGAGCGGTTTTACTCAAAAGTATTTGTGTGGCTTGTTTTATACTACTTAAAGTAAAAAGTTTCGCGCTTTTTGGAGAAACTGTAGAAAATTCCATTTCGGTGTAACCGATAAAAGGCTTTACTTCCATTGATAAATAACGAGCTACACAAGCAGATGAGTCTCTAAAATCATATAACGCACTTATCGATGGGCTAGGCTTAACAGCATACTTATTTAAATCAGCAAACATTTGCTGGCTTCGTCTGAGCCCTTCATCTACAAAAAACAATACTGATATATTGTCTTGCCCAAGTTCGGGCATTTCTTTAAGAGCCTCTTCAATTGCAGCTCTTCGATGTTGCCCATCATTTATAAGAATCTCCGCATCCATTGGTACTTGTAAAATACCCAGATCGTGTGCGCCTTCATGAGGAATAAAGCGTACCTCTGTACCTACTGATGCTGTTAAAGATGAAAAAACATATTCTTTTGGGTTATCAACTAAATAACGGACCATTTCGGGGAGGCGTGTTCTATTTAAACTTCTTTGAGCCCGTAACTCGGCTGGTACCTCTTCTTCATCAAAAAGGAATATTTTAGGAATGATCCTTAATGGACAGGTTGCAATATAAAATGGACGGCCAGCTTGTTGGCCTCTTACAGTCGGAAAGGAGTAGCAGTATTTGTTATCAAACATAGGAAGTTTAGGTTTTGTTATTTTTAATGAACTCTATCACTTTTTTGTCAATTTTATAATTGGTTTGTTAAAAATAACAAAGTAAAAGCTTGTTCAGTTTGTGTTAATTTTTTATTTTTTTAATTTGTCTTTTTCAACTTTGAAATATTTATAGTTATGATTTAATAGGGAAAAATTAAATGGATTTGAAATGATGCTCAAAGACAATAGTATTTTATTAAATTTAGAAATGACAACTGATGTTGTTAATTTAAATTATAATCAAGTTTTTCAAACTGAAGCACGAGAAACAATCTTTAGAAAAATTACAGAGCAACTCAAGTATCAAAATAGTAATAATAGTCAAAATACTGGTTACAGTGATCTATTTTATGACAGATACCACAATGCTATAACTGTTAGTGGTCCAAGAGGGAGTGGAAAATCAACTTTTCTAAGGCATATCCTTACGTGCTTGTATGATTACAAGATTGTAAATGCTAAAGAAGAGCAAAAAAGTGAAATTCCACAAGGGTTAGAAGTCTTAAAAATCATTGACCCCACTCTTATCTCATCCAAAGAGCATGTACTAATTATCTTAATTTCACAGATTAGAGATGCAGTATCCAAATGTTCTAAAAGCTGTTCTGACTTTGACTACCAAGTTTACGAGCAAACTTTGAAGGAGTTAGCTGGTGGTTTATGTCAGATAGATGGGATAGGCTCATCCACCTACGGAGATGAGTGGGAAGATAAAACCTATATACTAGAAAAAGGGTTAGAAAAAGCTTCTGAAGGCAGAAATCTAGAGAAAAACCTGAATAAATTTATCAGTGCTGCGTTAACTGCTATTGATAAAAAAGCTTTTGTAATTACATTTGATGATATCGATACAAAGTTTGAAAAGGGGTGGCCAGTATTAGAAACGATTAGGAAGTACTTAACAAGCTCACAACTGATCATTTTGATATCAGGAGATATTGAACTTTATTCAACTTTAGTTCGTGGTGCACAATTTAAATCATTAGGTGAACATGTTACAAAATTTGATAGGCCTTCTCGTAATTTTCACAATGAGGGCTCTCTGAGTAGTTATGATAATGATCAAGTGATTCGCAAAGCTAGTGAGCTTGAAGAACAATATATGATGAAGGTATTAAAGCCAGAGAATCGAGTTAATATGTTAACTCTTCATCAAAAAGCCTCAAGGTTAGATAAGTACTCAACAAATATATATCTAATATCTTCAGTTGAAAGTAAAGATAATTATATTCTTTTAGATGACTTCTTAAATGAATATATATTTAAATGCTATGGGATAAGTCATAAAAAAGAACAAGAAAAGTTTAGGAAAGGTATATTAAGCTTACCTATTAGGACTTTTCTTCAGTTTTTAAAAGCTATTAGTGATCACTTTGAAGTAAAAAAATGTTTGAATTCTGAAGCAAAAAACAGCATAAATGTTTCAGCTTCAACTCTTGATAGTTTCACCTCTGCCATAATTAATATTTTTGGTTTGTCATTCAGTAGCACTACTTTGAAAATGTCTGATTTAAGCACATCCGAGTTTTCGTTAGTTAAAATGACAGAGACTTTTTGGCGGTGGGCTATAGAAGATAATGTATGGAAAGACTTGGAACGTATGAACCTTGTCCAAGATAATGATCTTCTAAACTCAAGAATGATAGTCTTTTTCACCCTTATTTCAAAACATATTAAATTTAATCCAGGGGCTGCACTTTCTTGGATGGTTTTTGGCGGTATGCCAAAATATATAGCTTTATATAGAAAACCTGCTGACAATATAGTTGTTGGAAAGTTGAATATACTTGACTATATTGGCATATCTGAAAAAAATACTAATATATTTGATAGTACAAAAAAAGGGTTGTTAGCTCAATTGGTTAGTGGCTCTAATATCAGGGATATGGGTTTATATCTGGTTCCTCGTTATAAAAAAATAGGCCTTGTTTTTGAGTTTAATTTATCTCGTTTTTATAAGTTTGATAAAATTGATAAAGCAATCCTGGCTATTAATAACACTAAAAAAGCCAGTGTTAAAAAAGAAATAAGAGAACAACTAAAAGTCGATTTTCATCATGCAATTAATAAATTTGAAGATTTTGATAGTGCCGGTGTAATGCAGGGTTGGTTAAAAGAAATTAAAAAAGTTTATGATAACAACACAGACTTAAATAATGAAGTGGTAGGAGTTATTTATAATACTGTAGAATCGATTGAAGAAACATATGACTTAGGTTACTTGGTTAATTTGGCTTGCATAAGTGTTAAAGGTTATAGAGTTGGTCATGAAACCAACTTTGTTTCTGCAATAAGTTATCTAGCAGCTATCTTTGATTTGTTAGGTAAAGACTTTACTGACTTGGATAACTTAGAAAGCACCGTTAAAAACCATTGTGCAATTGAGAAATATTTACTTCCTAGTTGGTTTAAAGAAGGTGAAAGGTCTAGAGGGGATGAAGATGAAGCTGATTCTGAGAAAGTATTGGATTCGAACAAAATACCACAATATGAAGGTAGATTCTATTCCCGCTTATTTAAATGGCTGAATGTTGCAAAGAAAACGTGGCCAATGTTAAATGTATCAAGTTCTCAACTTGCAAACCTTTTTGAGTTATTAATGGATAACTTAGAGGGCATTAATAAATCAGAACCTGCTTTAGGTCATCTACTCCACATGCAAATAGTATCATTTTTGCAGCACTCTCTAGTAAGTGATGCCCTTAAAGCTAATAACTTTACACTTACTTCAAGGGCTATAAATTCATCGGAAATAGAGTTTCATAAAAATTATATAAAATTTATTTCTTCAGAGTTTAAAAGTTATGAGCCTGTTGAAAATGAGTCTAATAAAACAAAAGCAAAATACGACAGGATGGTCGAATTTCATCGTTCGATAGTTGCTAATAAAAACCCTACGTTATTTGGAATAATCATCTCATGTCCATTGGTTGGATTATTGTTTAAGACTAATTCATCTAATGCAGATCCCAAATACTGGAGTTGGTTGAGGACACATGCAAGCTATTACTTAGCATACTGTGATGATGTCAATATAGAGTTTGTTAATGATGAAAGTGGTGATTTTGATAAAAGCTTAATAGAGTTAAATAAAATTAAGGAACCAGAGTTAAATAAAATAGAGTATGATAATATTTTAAATAATTCATATCCTGATTTCATAGCTAAAGTTGATGAGTATTTAGATGACTTAAAAGTTTCAGGAAGCATTAAAAATGCCGAACTTAATTTTGAAAATCTCTATGACTTGTTCAACTCAATACCGATAACTGATAATGATAAGCATAGATATAAAAATAAAAGTGTTGGTGTAGAGCTTAATTTAAGTGAAGAACAAGTAAAAGATACACTACATGAAGTGAAGTCTGAAGATGAGAAGTCTGAAGATGAGAAGTCTGAAGATGAGAAGTCTGAAGATGAGAAGTCTGAAGATGAGAAGTCTGAAGATGAGAAGTCTGAAGATGAGAAGTCTGAAGATGAG
>JAAEMD010000418.1 GCA_024225875.1 bacterium | reverse complement strand
GCTACTTTTAAAATCTATATAGGTGACTTTAATAGTAAAAGGTTTTATTTTTGGTACAGTGCTATACACAATAGAACAATATGTTTTTATATTTGGGCCTACATTAAAAGGTGTTTTAAAGATATCTAGTTCAGAAATCATAGTTATACCGCTTTCATTATCTTTTAAATTACAAATAAATTCGAAATCATGCTTAAATTTAAAAGTTAAGTCATAAGCAATCGTTTTACCGACATTTTGAATTAGTAAGTCATAACAGTTGTTATCTGAAGTAACTAAATCTATAGAAACCATTGGACGATTAGACACAATCATTTCCTTGACTATTCTATGATTAAAAAAGGTATATATCGCTGTAATAATACAAAGAATAATTGTAAAAATAGTAGTGACACATCCACTATTTATATTTATCCATTCAATGAAATTTATCAAACAATAGCTATCCATAATTCTTCATGGCTAATTTAAACTCTTTCCGAATTTGTTCAGTCGAGTTTTTGGCATAAATACGTGTGTTTTCAATACGTTCATGACCCAAGAACATCTGAATTTGATCATAATTCAAATGATGTTTGCGAAATATCTTAGTAATGGCACTAATGGCCGGTCGTATATCTGTTTCTTCATTGTCTGTTGTAATGGTTACCATACCAATAGTATATTTCGCTTTAAAGTTTTTTGGAAGAAATGAAAAAATGTCAAATTAAGTATGTGGATTTTAAAATCGGAAAGAAACTCCATAATATACTGAATCAATTAAAAGCAGATAAAAAGTATTCTTACGGAAGGCGTTCAAATTTGCATAACCCCAATGCTTCTGTTAGTTATTCTTATTCTCATGCAATCTTTAATGAATTAGATAAGCACTACACCTCAATGAAAGACTAGTATGGAAATAATAAAGTCAGCAGAACCTTCTATAGTTTTGCTATAATATGATTACAATGAAAAAAAATTCGTTTATTAATACTGATGCGTTGAGCTTTCTCAAGAAAATCGAACCCAATTCTGTTGATTTAGTTTTAACTGATCCACCCTACATAGTTTCTAGAAAGACTGGCTTTAAGTCAATTGGAAGCAAAAGTGTTGAAAGGTTTGCTGTAAATATGGATTTCGGTAAATGGGATAACCAAAGTATTCCACAACATAACAAGCTTATTAAACAAGTTATCAAGGAGTATTTTAGGGTTTTAAAAAAAAGTGGAACCTGCATTATATGGTATGACCTGTTTAAAATCCAAACTTTGAAAAACTTTTTTGAATCTGCAGGCTTTTCTCAAATAAGATTTATTGAGTGGGTTAAAACCAATCCGGTACCACTCAACAGCAAAAGGAATTATTTAACAAATAGTCGTGAAGTTGCATTAGTAGCTGTAAAAGAAAGCAAACCTACATTTAACAGTGAGTACGATAATGGTATTTATTGTGGGCCAATACACAGAGATGGGGGGGGGCGTATACACCCTTGCCAGAAACCTATAAGTATTACCTGCCAATTAATTGAAAAACACTCTAAGCCTAAAGATATCGTTTTAGACACCTTTTGTGGAAGCGCTACTACCTTGTTGTGTGCTAAAAAAACAGGCAGAAACTACCTTGGGTGCGAAAAAGATAATAAATACTTTGATTTGGCTGTAGAAAGGTTGATGAAATATGACAGAATATAAGTTTAAAAAAGGATCATTAGCAGATTACCTAGAATCGATAATGCAGATTGATAATAATGGTGGTAGTGACTGGTATAATGTGCTAGAGCTAAATGAAAAAGCTATCAATAAAGGCTTTCAACCAATTAGAGGAAATGGATCTCCAGTATTCCAGAAAGACAGGGGGTTTGGAAAGAAATATGAAATCGAAAAATCTCGAGAAAACAGTGGAGCTCTGCACAAAATTAGAACCAGAGGATTCAGTTCATATTTTAACAGAAATCGTGGTGTTAATATTCCGAAAGAAATTAGAGCAAAGCTAGTAAATCAGGCTTGTGTTCACTGTGGATCAAATCATGTTATAGAAATAGATCATTGCAATGGCAGAAAAGCTCCCGATATTAAAATTGAAGAATCAGAGTTTCAGCCTTTGTGCAAACATTGCAATGCACTTAAAAGGGAGAGGTGTAAAAAATGCAAATCAACAGGCAGAAGATTCGATGCTAAGGATCTTGGTTACAGCGTTAGCTATCTAAAAGGTAGCAAGCACTATGCAGGGGCAAGAGAAGGCTGTAGGGGATGTTACATGTACAGGCCAATCGAGTTTAAAAAGGCTTTAAAGGAATCAATTTAATTCTTTCATATTGTCATCAAGCATATCCGATTTTTTTAGTATGGTGTGTACGTTTTGAAACTCATCTAACAGTTTTGAGAATCTGAAATTGTCTTGACTCAACTTTGTTACTTTGTCGGATATTGTTTTAATATCTATTTTTTGACTTAATTCGCCCACTTCTTGCCTGGATTCTATATACTTTATTTTTTCTAATAATGTTTCATATTGTGAACTTATAGGGTTGTGTATCATTCTTTCTGTAAAATTGGATTGTTAAAAAAAAGGTTTAGTTAAAAACCTGTAAAAGTTTAAAAACTGAAACGAAAGGATCGGTCAAGAACGGCGAGGTCGCCATCGGAACGATGGTTTATTCT
>JAAEMD010000417.1 GCA_024225875.1 bacterium | reverse complement strand
ATATTTCGAGTGCTCCGTTGCCCGCTAAAAAATTACGGGCCTTTTGAATTTGTAGTGACGAATCTTAGATTCTCGTGCCTGGCTTGGCGAACTTGGGTCAAGGTAATAGTATCTAAAATGCAAAACCCTCGATCATGTTTAACAACTAATTGATTCGTACCCTTGTCAAAATAAAACTTATATAATTTTCCTTGGGTTTTTATTTTTTTTACAAACGTTAATTCTGGATATTTAAATACATAAATATCTGTTTGCACTTTAAGCCCCCCCCTCTTTATCAGTTGCAAATGGACCATAGAAAAGATTCTTCCGAGATAGATCTATTGCAAATGCTTTACCGGAGCGAATATGTTTTACAGGAAGCGGTTTTTTTTTAATTATTTTCCTGGATTCTATGTCGTATTCAATAAATTCCGGAATTTCATACTTAATTTTAGGATAAGGATGAGGATATGAAATAAAATACAGATGCTTATTATTTTCTGCCGAAGCGGTAGATAAAGTTTTTGGTGCAATTATCTCTTCATGTAGCAGTTTTCCTGTTTCACCATAAATCGATAAAAAAAGGTCACCGCTGTCATGAATACCAGAAAAAATAGCCAAATTCTCATTGCTTTTATGTAGAGAAACGTCATGAATCCCCGGAGTTTTTATATACGAACTCAACTGAGATGTCTTATAGCTATAAGCATCAATTAATTCAGGTGATCTCCCGTCATAAGATCTGCGAACAAAGAGTCTTTGATTCTTGATGTCATGATATAAACTGGAATAATCTTTGTGTGTTTCTTTTAAGATTCTTATCTTTGATAAGCTCCCATCAATAGAAACAATTTGATATTTCCCTTTTTTATAATTATATTTTAAACAGAAAATAGCATCTTTATAATCTATATTTGAGATCCCCCCCCAAAAAAAATACCCGACGAAAACAACAAAGCAAAAAAGTATTAAGAGCTTTGGTATTTTCTTTCTTTTTTTTGTTACCTTATAGAAAAATCGCATATAGCGCCGGACTCAATTGTTGTTCCTGGACGTAAATCTATTCCCGTAGTTGCCTGAATAGAGAGTTGCCCAGTAGAAGATACTGTCGTATTCTCCAATGTCACAAAATCTTTTTCATAGCTTTCAGGATAGTGGATATCCCTATCAGAAATAGTTAAAGTAGAATTTTGAACGTTTGAAACATATAAACTATAAGAATAGCTTTGGCTACTATAGAAAGGCTTATCTATATTTTCGAGTCCATAGGTCATGTCCATATCAAGAGCTAAGTGCTTAGAATAATAGATATCATCTGGCATAGCATCAGCAAAACGAAAGCTATGGCTATAATCAACAAAGGCTTGTGATCGTTTAATACTGTTAATTTTTGTGTCTAGTTGTTTGTATACGGTGTCTGGCGAATCCGAATTAACCAGTAGCAGAAGGTTTTCATATAGATCCTCACTT
>JAAEMD010000416.1 GCA_024225875.1 bacterium | reverse complement strand
GCAAACCAGTGATTA
Source organism: bacterium (assembly GCA_024225875.1). Classification (GTDB taxonomy): domain Bacteria; phylum Margulisbacteria; class Marinamargulisbacteria; order JAAEMD01; family JAAEMD01; genus JAAEMD01. The sequence goes on along the minus strand of JAAEMD010000416.1, from coordinate 709 downwards.
GGTTTTGCTATTAATTCCACAGGAAGAAGTAATCCTCCAACAATACCCCAGTTTATCTCAAAAACTTGTCTACCAACCCCAGATGCATTTAAAACTTGAGAGATTGTATCCCTCATATTGTAAGAAGTCAAGAGATTTGTAAGTATTTCTATTTGATCTTCAGGAGTATTCTTACCTGATACAGACCACTCCATACCCGTTATTTTTGCTTTTCTTTGTCTTACTGCAGCTCTTACACGAGTATCTGATAATACTTGCTCATAAACTTCAACATCTTTATTGAGACATTTTAAGATTGGGTCTATATTTGGCAACCCATCAAAAGAAATAAAAAAATCCTCACCAGACCTTTTACGAGTTGCGAAGTCGTCCTGCTTTTTCTCTATTTCTTGACCATCTACAGTTACTACTACATTAGCCATAATACCCTTTCTGTTGTAAAAACCCACTTTTTCTCTCTACCTGAGCAGATGCGGGTGATGATTTTACGCTTTTTTGAAGGTGTCCCACACCATGCGTAAACATATCAACTTGATCATCTGGAGTATCCATAGCTGCATTAAACTCACACAATTCATCAAGAAAACTTTCGTTCCATGCACCTTTTAATAAAAATACTCTACCTGAACTGCAAGTAGCGACAACATTATTCGCTCTTTCTACCTTATCACCATTTGCTGGTAATGGCTTTATATTTATTTTTGTTTCT
>JAAEMD010000415.1 GCA_024225875.1 bacterium | reverse complement strand
CGTTTCAAAAGCGCTAGCGGTAACTTGGCTGAAATAATTTCGTCAAGCCGCAAGGGCATTGACCAAATCATTCCATACAAGTTCCTGGCTTTCTATCGGGTTTGCTAAACCCGAAATTACACTCAAAAGTTTACACGTCCTTGAGGGGTGCCTCAAAAACTATAGTGTGATTATTTTTAGGGGTTGAAATCTTCCTGCAAAAAAATAACTGAATCTATCCCTTTTTTTAAAAAAGATGTGAAACTTATTGGAATTTTTATCGCAATTTTTAATCGTTGATTGTTTTCATCATTATTGTCAATTTTCAATTGAAATTTGGCTAGTTTTTTTATGTCAATTTCGTTTCATGAATAATAGGGGTTAAAGCGTTAAGAACGACAGACTCCTGGTAAAACATTGTAACCCAAATAAACAATTATTTTAAAGATCTTCGAAGTTTTAAAATATAGGTTAACGTCCTTTGTATTAGCTTTAAACGGGTCTTAAAACTACCGCCACCTTTTGCCTCTCCGTGCAATCGTTTATTGAAAAAAACAGGAAAGTCAAGAATTGTTCCAAATTTATCTGCTTGGTATAAGATGAATAGATCAAGAGAAAAATCATGAGGACTTTGATCTTTTAAAAATTTTTCATAAAATTCTCTACTAAATAATTTGGGTTGGGCATTAATATCGTTTATATTTCTCCTTAAAATAACCCATACCAGCCATTGCATGCCACTAGTAAAAAAGTCTTCTGCAAACGGTCTGTTTTTTCGTTTGCCTTTAACTAAAATAAATTTTTCGTGTGAGCTACTGAATATTTTATAAGCTTCAAAAACATCCTTTGGGTTCGTTTGTAAATCAGCATGTGTCCAAGCCAATACTTTACCTTTTGCCTTGGCTAATCCTGACAATATTCCAAATCCATACCCTTTATTTTTCTTGATTTCTACTACTCTAAATGGATGTGCAGGCCGTAATTTCTTTAATTCGTTTTCAAGGACATTTTGGGAATCATCAGTTGATCCATTGTTCACTAAAATAATTTCTGCATTTAATTGTGGAGGAATAACAGCCATAAATTTAGAAATAATATGAGAGATATTATCTGCTTCATTATAGCAAGGCAATATGACAGAAATATCTACTATAGCCATTGATATTTTTCAAAGAAAGACTGCCAATACTCAAATGTTTTTAAGTCATTTGGCGTTCCCCAGCCGATATAATTATTAATCTCAAATACTTTTACTTTTTTGTTCATCTTAATTAAATATTCAATGCATTGATCGACATAAAATTCACCATTTATTCTATCATTATTTTGAATCATTGTTTCTGTAGCACAAATAAAATCTTTTCCTTGTTTAAACCAAAAAGCACCAACAACCGCATGGTCATTTTTTGGCTCACTACTAATTGGTTTTTTGATAGACATTTCGATGGCTTGGTCATTATCATCCGTTTTAACCCATCCATAATGCTCAGGATGCTCAACAACAGCTGCATTATTTCTGAAAGTCCAAACTAAACAATCCACATTATTTTTTAATTTATTAAAAACATCGAGATCCCAAATTATACCGTTATCGCAAGCCCCTATCATTAACTCTTCCTCTGTGTTGATAAGATGCTTTGCTAATAAGCAGGTGCTGGCCTGACCTTCAGTTAGTTCTGATATTGAGATGAACTGCGCTTTTGGATAATAAGTTTTAATTAGATCGGGAACCCCTTGATCGATGTGAAAATCTCTACAAATAAAAATGTGTTTTTCTGAAAAAGGGAGACTCTTTACTGCTTGAATAACCATGGGGATACCATTAACGGGGATACACGGCTTAGACACCTTGTATCCCTCATCTTTAAAACGGCTTCCTTCTCCAGCCATAGGGATGAGTAAATTCATTGGTTATCCCTAAAGATCTGAGACCAGTATATATATTCTTCCAGGTCTTCCGGCGTACCCCATTGACAAAAATGAGGAACCTTATCATAAACCTGTATATTTAGAGAATCTTTTAGCATATAGTGATACAGCATACTGACAAAATATTCTCCGTTGATCTTATTTTCTTCTTCAACAAGTTGAGTGCCATACTTTTTAATGTAGCTGCCACATTTAAAATAATAAAGTCCAGCAGAATGATGACCAGCTTCCTTATTCTTTTCAAAAGAATGTTTTTCTTGAATTTGTAGCAAATTATTTTTTGCATCAACTTTACATCCGGCATAGATGTTTTTTTTGTGTCTAAGGTGGGGGTGATGTCCTGTATAACAAATGACATTTCCGTCACATCCAGATGCTATGATCTGTTTTTTAAATTCTGAATAGTTCCAATCTAAAAAATAATCACAATAACTCACAATAACAGGCTCATCATCAGCGATCTGGCCCCCTGATTCCAATAAAGGAACCACAGGGCCTAGTTTTTTTCCTTTTTGAGATAGAATTTTTCCAGACGGCATCAGATTTTTTAAAACTGATTCCAAATTACTTTTATTAAGGTGCTCTTCTCTACAAATAAAAACAAAGTCTTTTTCTCCAGGAAACAAATCAATGACATAAGAAATCATCGGTTTACCATGAATAGGGATTAATGGTTTTATTTGTGTATAGCCCTGGTCTAAAAACCGTTTGCCTTCACCTGTCATAGGAATAATGATCTTCACTTTAAAAGACCCTTCCTATAAGTTTCGTTAGGCATTGCAGAAACCCTGGCAATATTTTCATTTTCAATATAGTGTGGTTGAAGATTAAGACATGACAATTGATTTAAAATATACTCGTATGCCAAAAATGTTTCAGCCATAAATTGAGCCTTTTTCAAATCAGCATAAAATAGTGCCTGATTTGGCTGGATATCAAAGTCGCAAGACAAATAAATAGTTTGATCAGGAAAAATAACATGATTTTTTACATAGGCTAAATCTCTTCTAAACTTTCCCTCCAGGGTATAAACAGATTCTTTTTCTTGTTTCAAAATAATATCTTGGCTTAGTTTAGGTAGATTAAAGTGAGAAATGATTCGTTTGTTAATGTTTTGGTGTAGGGACAATGTTTGTTCTGCATTTTCTCCGGAAACAATAATGCCATGATTTTGCAAGAAAAATATGTTTGTCTCGGGATGGATCTCTAAGCTGTTTTTTATTGCCAGTGTTAATTGTAAGCCAGGGTTATGATAAGGAATCCAAACTGGCTTGTTAGAAGAATTTAAGAAAATCCCCTTTAATAGAGCTTCTCCATTTTCAGCACATGTAATGATGTTAGAATAAACAGAGTGTGTATGGATAACAAATTTTCCTAAAATAGCGTGGAACCCAGCTTCCATAGAGGGCCGACCAGAAGAAAACCCATCGTGTTTTTCAACGTGGTTGAGAATAAGTGCTGTGCTATCTTCTTCTGACAAACTTGTGCATAATTTTTCTTCAATACCTGGATAATTAACTAATGTATAGCCAGAAAGGTTTGTCATATCTAATAGTCGGATACCAGACGCTTTTATAGCCATTAAGGAACTAGTTAATTTGACAGAGGTGTTGCCTCCACCTCCTTGAACATAATCGACCTGACTTCCAATGCTTTGAGATATGGATATAAATTCGTTTAATGTTGTTTTCATGACTTAACCCTTTTTCCAAATGCCCAAAATTTAATACCTGAAAAATTTGTGCATGTTGTGATACCTATGGCAATAACATTCGCTATTTTTGCATTGACTCCTAATACACCAACACTGAGCCTTAAAAAGGCTAAGCTAATGATTAAAGAACAAATATATACAAACGAGTATTTTATCAATAAAGTTTTAGATTTGTCTTCAATCTGAAATGTCCAGGCTCTGTTAAAAAAATACCCCACTAAAACGCCTGAAAAAAAGCCGGTTCCAGAAGATAGTAAATAGTGCCAGTGTAAAAAATCTAATAAAACAAAAAAAACCAAATAATTTACAATCGTACAAAGTATGCCAACAACAATAAATTTCAAAAATTCTCTTGTCATGTAATATCTACCAAATAATGTTTGATACCAATGGATTTTGCGCCTTCAATATCATGTGAAATGCTATCACCTATCATGACAACCTCTTCGTGAGGTAAAGATAATTTATACAGAGATAGTTCAAAAATAGTTTTATCAGGTTTCTCGATACCAGCTTCTTCGGACGTAACTAAAAAAGAAACCAGGTCTTGTATGTTGAGAGTCATTATCTTCTTGATTTGAAATTGTGTGGTTAAATTGCTAATGATACAAACAGGAATATTAAGTTTTTTGCAACGTTTTAGAAACATCAGGCTATTAGTATCAATTTCCATGCTTTTTAAAAAAGAGTCGATATATACCGTCTCTAGGTTAATTGCTTTAGCAAATGCTTTCGGTACAGACATTTCTTCCAGCATTGCTTGAAAATAGAGAAGTCGTGATCTACATATACCTTGAGGAAATAATCTTTTTTGAACAGCTACTCGTCCCTTTTGATAAAACTCATTTAGCTTATCAGCCGGGTAGTTAATGTTTAGACTTTTCCTAAAATGGTTCCAGCAGGATTTTAAGCCTGCCTGGTGACAGGGTTCATGTTTATAAAGTGTATTGTCCAGGTCTAGCAAAACACCTTTAACATTTTCCAAATCTATTTTGCCAAAAGAAGTTTTAGTTAGGTCCATAGCTCTGGTTTTTTTGTGCATACAGCATCAACCGATATATCTTGAATATGGCGTTTGTAATCTAAAATATAATTTTCTGAAAATCCTTGAAGCTCTGGTGAAACAAGGCATACTTTGAACATGTCTTTAAGTTGTTTTAGCGTTTCTTTATCAGGAGGGGTTCCATTGAAACAATCGACCCAAACCCAATCAACCATGTTTTTGAATTTTGAAACAAACTCTAAAGGTTCATATTGAGAGTATCGAACAGCAATTCTTCTAACTCCTTTTTTGGCATATTTAATAAGGAACGGCAACGATAAATCTAAAAAAAAGTAATTTTGAATATTGTGTTTTTTCATGAGAGATAAAAGGCGAGATTCCAAACCTTCAGATTTGGTATTTAAAATAATAAAGTTATGCCGGAAATGACTCAGATAATCCTCAAAGTTTTCGCCTGTTTCAAATGGATCATGGTGAAGAATGAGTTGATTTCCTTCAGAACGCAAATCCAGCTCTACCCCGTAATCGATTGGTATGTGTTTAAGCTGGTGTATGGTATTAATCCTGTGTGCAATCTTAATCATATCTAAGAAACCTTTGTTTTCATTTTTTCACTGATATAAAAAAGGATAATTAATTGAAGGAACCCCTGATATCCTGATTCTAGCTGAGTAAGGGGATCCATTATTTCTGATAAGTTAAAAACGTTTTCTTCAGCACATTTTTGTAGGCTTTGTTTATCCAGCGGTTTTGAAACATCAAGATATAGTGAATTTAAATCATCTGAATAATCCCAGTTCTTCAGAATTCCTTGTTCACTACATTCAGAAATAAGTGGCTCTAAATTGATTTCTGCATTGATAGTAACCTTTAAATTTAAGTTTAATTTTTGAGAGATTGCTTTTTCATTTTCAAAATCAATCGCATTTTCTGAGTAATAATGGACGACAATATCAGCAAATTCTTTTTGAGATTGAATATATTTTTTTGAATCAAGTTCACGTTTTTTAATTGACTTTAAAACAGTATCAAATGAATGTCCTCTCTCTTTTGTATCACGCCTTATCTTCCATGCTTTTCTAAGGGTTTCATCGGTATCCATAAATATTTTAATATCTACTAATTTTCGCATATGAGGCAGATAAAAAGGATGAAGGCCGGACAATAATATATAACTATTTGGAGCTATAAGCTCGGTTTCAGTAAAAGTGCCTTTATCGTGATCATAGAACCTCATATGGATTGTCTGACCTGTTTTTAGTTGATGTAATTGATTTGCTAGAGAATGCAAATTATTTGCTTTAGGGTCGCTATGCGTATAATTATTCCAATTTTGATCTTTTCGTTCCCATTTATGAACACCATCGCTTTCCAATTCCAATATTTTTTCAGGGTTTAGGTTTTTAATTGATTTTAAAGCCATGCTTTTACCGCTTCCGCTATCACCACCTATTCCGATAACAATAGATTGAATCCTTTTATAGACTTCGTTGCTTTTGACACCAAAAACATATAAAGCAATAATCATTGCAAATAGAGAAACCTCCAACATGGTATAAACAAGATTACTTAAATTTCCATTACTAAGTATCTTTAAGTTTAGGGTGCTTTGAAAGTAGGTGAGATCCGGTACTTCTGTAATATTTAAGAATACAAAATAAAAAATATAAGCTACGTTTAAATAAAGATAGAGGTAAACAAGTTTGTTTTCATTGATATTGTCTTTTTTTTGATGCCGTATGAGAAAAAAACTTAAGAATGGAATAATCCATACATACCATCCGGGTCTAGGCAGGACGAGCAAAACAAAGGCTGAAAACAAGATGCCTATAAACGAAAACAAGAGATCCTGATTTATTTTTTTGTACCAACAAAATTTACCATAAATGAGTAGGATAAGAGCAATCGTAACAAAAATAATATTGTTCTCGATAGCCATTCCTAAATTAAAAATAAGATCTTGCTTAGGATTGTGTAGAACAAGATTCCAGAGACCAGGCGTAAATAGATAGGGAAGAACAAGGAAGCCGTAAATCAAGCCACTCCATCCCAAAAATTTAAAAAAAGCAGGTTTGTTTCTTAATTTGTACAAATAAATAACCAGCAATGGCAGGGCTGTAATAACATGAAATTTTGAGCCAACGGCCAGCCCAAATAATACTCCTGACACGGTGAATTTTTTTTGAAATAAAAAATATAAAGAGCCCATAAGTAATGCTGTAGGGATAATATCAAGCTGAGAATGCATATAGGTGCTAAATAAAATGATAGGGGATGCGAAATAGTAAAATAGAACCTCTTTTTCTTTGTTTTTAAATAGTTTAAGAAAAATAAATGCGATAGAAATATCTGCTATAAATAGAGGAATTTTAAAGAAGAAGTTTGTAATTCCCCAGCTAGCTCCTTTGGCTAAAACAATGGGAAAATATGAAAAGAAAGAAAAAATATAAAGCATGAATGGATGATAAGGGAACTCTGCACCTGTTGGATTTAAGAAGAAATGTTGCCAGGGATTGTCAAAATGAGTTACAAAGTGGCGGATAAAGGGCATGAAATAGATGTCTTTGAACCCAGAGGAAAAAATGGAAGCTAAAAAGACCTTGAAAAGGATAAGTAATACAAATAAACTTTTCTTATTTTGGATCAATTTAACCAGGGAGGTCATAGTTTAGAAGCTATTTTTCTTGCGACATATAAATTACCTTTTGGTGTCATATGCCCTCTAAAATAAGAATTATGTAGTTCAGGATTTGTTTTTATTAAAGACTCAAGGTCTTCAAAAATATTTAGCCTGTTAATATCTTTATTTACTTCTTGTAAAACATAGCTAATATTATCTTGATTTATTTTGGAGTAATTGTTTTCACTCAAGGCAACAACAAGTAGATCAATATTTTTTTCTTGACAGGTTTTATACAAAGAGTTAATCAGTCGTACTGTAATTTCTGGGCCATCCTCATGAATTTTTCGATTGTTTAATGGCATGCCATTCAGCCAGTAATCGGGGAAAAATCTTAAAAAAATTCTGTGCGCAAGAAGACTATAGCCAGCAATTTTCTTGAATGAGCTTTTTTTATAAACACTAAATTCACTAACGGTAATAGGCATTAACTTTAGTTTATTGTTGTCTAGAATAAAGTAAGGTTTATTTAATCTATGTCTAACATCTTGCTCAGCTCTTAAGATATCATTTGGAATAAATGAAAAAACAACTTTTGATACAGGAATAGTATTAATTAACTCTATGGCTCTTAGATAAATTTGATCAATTCCAAAAGCACATACCCCTCCATTCAATACTTTCGATGACGTAAGAATGCTTTCTAAATGAGCAGGGAATGTTTGGTCATCCCCAACTTCATCTCCAAATGTATAAGAGTCTCCAGCAGCTAGTATAGGGACGGAAGTATTTTTTTTGTTCTTTGAATTTGATGTATGATTACCGTTTGATCTAAACCCTTCAGGTGTGATGGATAAATTTACATTCCAAATATTCTCTGTGCCATAATTTCCAGGTTTGTTAGACCATCCGAGATTTTTGTCAAACTGGATTGGGTAAGATTGCTTATGGAGGTTTCTTTCTTCACTAAAATCTTTTATCTGAAAAAAAGCTCTAGACAATCCAAATTTTTCTAAACGGCAATATGATTCTAGAAAGAAAAACGAGATCACAAAACTTAAAAGCATCAAAGATGCATTAATAGCAAATCTATAAAATTTTTTCATAATTTTTACCCTTAAAAAAGCACTCTATATTATTTTCATATTTCCCATGATATCAAATACTATAAAAATAAGGAACTTTTTGCTAACATAGACGGGTGATTTTTTTCAAAAATAAAAGTTTATGGTAGACATATGCATCTAGATTTAAAAAAGATAACAAAAGAGCAATCAATTGATACAGGCATGGCAATGGTATTGTTATGCTTGATATTTGGTAATATTTTTGTTCGCATTCAGTTTCTAAACATTATTGCTATTGTTATTCTAGTTGTCACAATGAGCGTACCTGCTGTTTTTAAGCCTGCTGCTATTGGTTGGTTTGGGTTATCTCATTTTTTAGGATCAATAGTTTCTAAAATACTTCTAAGTAGTATTTATTTTTTAGTTGTAACACCTGTGGGGTTATTGCGAAGTTGTTTTAGAAAAGATTCAATGGGTCTTCGTTGTTTCAAAAAAGAGACGTGCTCAGTTTTTAAAACAAGAAATCATACGTTTTCCAGGCTTGATTTAGAAGACCCGTATTAAAGGAGACTGTTAAATGGAATTTATAAAAGATTTATGGGGCTTTCTAAATACAAGAAAAAAGTTTTGGTTATTACCTATTATTCTCGTGCTTTTACTTTTTGGTGTGTTAATAGTGCTATCTAGTGGATCAGCTATAGCACCTTTTATCTATACTCTATTTTAGCATGTTAAAACCTTCCGTTATTTTAGGAGTATCGGCTTTTTACCATGACAGCGCAGCAGCGTTGTTAATAGATGGTGAGATTGTTGCGGCAGCTCAGGAAGAACGTTTTACACGAAAAAAACATGATCCTGCATTTCCTGTTAATGCGATTCAGTATGTATTAGCGGAAGGTGGGGTGGCCTTATCTGATGTTGAATCGGTGGTTTTTTATGACAAGCCTTATGTTAAATTTGAACGACTATTAGAAACCTACCATGCCTTTGCTCCCATTGGATTAAGAAGCTTTTTGTCAGCCATTCCTGTTTGGATTAAAGAGAAGTTATTTTTAAAAAAACTGATTCGAGATGAATTAAAGAAAATAGAAGACTGCAAGACCAAATTATTGTTTCCAGAACATCACCTGTCCCATGCAGCAAGTGCATTTTACCCTTCACCTTATAAAGATGCTGCTATTTTAACTTTGGATGGCGTTGGAGAGTGGGCTACGACGACGATATGTCACGGAAAAAACAATGCTATTTCCATTCTAAAAGAATTGGATTTCCCTCATTCTTTGGGACTGCTTTATTCAGCATTTACATATTATTGCGGGTTCAAGGTTAATAGTGGTGAATATAAACTCATGGGGCTGGCTCCGTATGGAAACCCAAATGACGAACAAACTAAAGAATTTAAACAAAAAATCTTAGATTACTTAGTAGATGTTCGGGAAGATGGGTCTTTTCTTTTAAATATGCGTTATTTTAACTATGCGACTGGCCTAACCATGACTAAAAATCGCCAATGGAAAAAATTGTTTGGATTAGCAAAAAGAGAATCTGAAAGCGATTTGTCTCAAGATTATATGAATTTAGCACTTGCCATCCAACAAGTTACAGAAGACATTGTTATTAAATTGGCTCAAACAGCAAAACAACTAACAAATAGTGACTACTTAGTTATGGCAGGAGGAGTTGCTCTTAATTGTGTCGCAAATGGAAAACTCTTGAAAGCAGGTGTTTTTAAAGATATTTGGATTCAACCAGCTGCTGGAGATGCAGGGGGCGCTTTGGGTGCTGCGTTATCGGCCTGGCATATAACGAAGCAGAAAGAAAGATACGTTAATGGTTCAGGGGATTCTATGAAAGGTAGTTTGTTGGGTCCCTCATTTTCTCAATCAGATATTCAAAAAACGATTCGTAAATTTCAGGCACCTCATTCATTTAAGGAAGACTTTAATCAGTTATGTGAAGAAGTAGCTATCTTATTAGATAAGGGGTTGGTCGTTGGATGGTTTCAGGGAGCTATGGAGTTTGGCCCTAGAGCGCTTTGCAATCGGAGTATTTTAGGCGATGCCAGAAAACCGGATATGCAGAAGAAATTAAATTTAAAGATTAAATATAGAGAAGGATTTCGACCTTTTGCTCCTGTGATTTTAGAAGAGAGATTGTCTGATTTTTTTGATATTAAATTCCCGTCACCTTACATGCTGATGGTAGCACCTGTACAAAAAAAACGATGGGCAAAAGAACCAGATGATTTTAAACAGCTTAACATGTATGATCGTCTGTATCATTGTAGATCTGACGTCCCTGCTATTACACATGTTGATTATTCAGCCCGTATACAATCGGTAAACAGTAAAATAAACAAACCTTTTTGGACATTATTAAAAGCATTTGAAGAAAAAACGAATTATCCCATATTGGTTAATACAAGTTTTAATGTGCGAGGTGAGCCTATTGTGTGCACACCAGAAGATGCCTATCGTTGTTTTATGAGAACTGAAATGGATGTTTTGGTTTTAGGGGATTATATTCTAAAAAAAGAAGATCAACCTGAATGGAAAAAAGAAGATGCCTGGCAAAAAGAATTTAAGTTGGATTGATCAAAAACTATTTATAAAATTTGAACCTAAATATAAGACTTTTTTTGCTTTTATTTTGGGGTTTTTCGGGGCGTTTTTTTCAGGAATAATTTTATACCAGGGTCTGGGTGTAGCAGCTTCATCATTAGCTTGTTTTTTAGTGTTTTTTATCTCACTTTTCTCAATAAAATTACTAAATGTATCTACGTTGAAAGCATTATTAATTATTATTTTTTCAGTCATGACATTATCATTCTGTACAAACATCACACAATTTGCCTTCACAATTGTTTCTCAAATATTTTTTCTGTTTGTTATTTACAAAAGACGAGTCAATGCAAAAAAACTCTTACAAAGGAGTTTAATTCTTTTAAATTCTATTTCGACGTTAGATTGGATAGCTTGGATTGGACTTTCATTTCTATTATTTTCTCTTGGGTACATGACAAAAGATGGCTTTTTGGCTTTCGATAGTGCCCACCCTCTCTATGAACTTTCTTTTGGGCACTCCTTTTCAAACTCATTTTTTAACGCGCCAGATTTGTCGTTTGCTGGAAAAATTGCTCGTTATAACTTTTTAGGCAGCGCGCTCACACGCTATTTTTCAAATGTGTTTTTTGTCTCATATCTTCAAGCTCTATATTTTTTAGTTCCATGTTTTTTATTATTAAATTGCTTTGTAGGTATAAATATCTTTTTTAAAAAATTTAACCTTGTAAAAATTCCTGCGCTACTTCTTTTCTTTACTCCAATAATATTTTGGGGCTTAAACGAAAACGAAATGATATTAACAAGAACGCTATTAATCTCAACCTCTCATTGGCTTGGTTTTGTTTTGTTGTTGATTGCCAGTTACTTGTTTATAAAAAGACAATACAGTTGGTTCGGGATTGCAGCAGTAACACTTCTTTTGGTTAAGGTTCCGTTTGGAATGGCTTTGATAGGGGCTGGGTTTCTTTATTTTTTAAGAAAATGGCAGTTCAAGAAAATAGTTGTTTTTTTAGCAGTATCAATACCTGTGTTTTTATCGGTTTACGGGATGTTTTTATCTGGCGCTCATGAGCATAATTTATGGTTGCTATTCCCAACAATGGGTTATCTAGGACTTGTGAATTCAAGTTATAATTTTGATATCACACTAGGTACCTTAGTCCGTGTTATCCCTTTTTTGTTCTATACAGGTTTAACTATATTTGTGTACTTCAGAGGACAGAAAGAAAATAAGAAGCCAGAAATTTTATTTTTATCATCACTTGCCTTGTCAGGTATTGTGGGGTCTTGCCTTTTATTTGAAGTTACTGAATGGAACAGTTTTCAGTTTTTCTATGCAGGATATTTTTCACATGTACTGATTTTGATGTACTTTCTAAAAAACAGTGTATTTAAACAGCCTCGTATATATAAAAAAATAATTCTATCGATAGGGGTGCCTTTTTTAGTTTGGTCCGGACTTTTAACTCTTGAAAAACCTGTTTTACACTTGGCGTACAAATTTCCAGGGGTAATTACTTCTTATCAAGAAATCAAAAGAAATGTATCTGAAAAAATTGGCTTTTTAAGCTTGTTTTTACCAAGAGATTATGTGGTCTCTCCTCAATTTTCATCTGATTTGATAAAGGGATATGAATGGGCATCACATAATATTCCGGATAACGCAATCGTGCTTTATAGCCCTTACTACGAAAAACTAAAAGGCAGAGGTGGATTTATTCGATCTGCGCTATCAGGCAAACAATTATTCTTTGAAAGTCAAAAATTCAAAGGGATTGCGATGCAAAAAGAATACCCTGATCGGGTATCTCAGTCACTGTTGTTCTATAAAAACTTTGTTCAAATGAGTGCCGATTCAAAAGCACTTCTTGATCTCTACTATGCAGATGATTTTGGTGTTACACCAGGTATCCCTATGTCAAAAATGAAAGATGATCCAAAGTATGGAACTATGATGAGGCTTATTTATCCTTTAAGTTTGAATAAAGAGTGGAGTTGGCTTAACCAGCCAAAAATGAACGATTATTTAATCAGGGCTAACTTAAGCCAACAAAAGGATGAGCTGAGAAATAGCTGGGCGGATCAGTTTTTACATCGTTATAAAATACGTTATATTGTTCTTGAAAACAAAGATATGCCTTCGGTTTATTTGAAAGAAAATGCGTCTATTGTATATGCAAATAATTCTGTCTCTATTTTGAAACTCGAAGATTTTGTATCCAAATAAACCTATATTTCCTAATGACCATTGGGAAAAGAAAAAGGCACCCGACAAAATAATGTTAGATGCCTAATAATTTAGCAGGGTATCATTTTCCTAAAAAATCTTCTACCCAAGTTCGCCAAGCCAGGCACGAGAATCTAAGATTCGTCACTACAAATTCAAAAGGCCCGTAATTTTTTAGCGGGCAACGGAGCACTCGAAATATTGAGTGCTTTGTAGATATAAAGCTGATCTTCAGTAGGCTCTG
>JAAEMD010000414.1 GCA_024225875.1 bacterium | reverse complement strand
TTTACCATTTCAGCCCAGACATATATTCCATTAAAGAAGCAGAATCGTATGTAAAAAATTATGAAAAAAAATATGGCACTTTAAGCGGTTTTAGTCCTCCGGCATATGAAGCCATGAATATTTTATTAAGTGCAATAGATATGGCAGCAACAGACGGCCAGATTACCCGTGAGGAAGTGCTTACTAAACTATCCGCAATTAAAAATTATAAAGGCATTTTAGGATTTCCTGTCAGCTTTGATGAAAAAGGAGACCTTGAAGGTGGAGCCACCTATTTTTTCCAGGTAAAAGGTAAAGACTTTGAGCAGATAAGTGTTTTAACCGGCTCGTAGAGGCGGTTAAAACACGTAAGCGGAAGTGTTCTAACCGGAGAGTATCGGAGGTTAAACACGTAAGCGAAAGTGTTCTAACAGACTCATAAAGACAGTCAAATAGGTAGGCAAAACTGTTCTAACAAAAAGTTAATTCCGCGAATATTAAAGGGTCAGTTTGATAACAGACAAAGTATAAAATTTTGTCTGTTATCAAACAAATAACATGGAAGATATCTTAAGCCAG
>JAAEMD010000413.1 GCA_024225875.1 bacterium | reverse complement strand
TTCCAAAATATCTGTAAATAATGCTCCTGTTTTTTTAAAATTCATTCGGAATTGACGAAAACGATTATCAGTAGACCCGCATAATGTTTGAAGTTTCTCCAAACCTATGCGATGAGGCGCTTCAACAGTAGCACGTTGGCCGCGTATATAGTTATATTCCCACTTTGCGAAATCTGTCTTCAGTCCTTTCCTGAATTTCCAGTCAATTATGATGTAATCCTTTTCAAAAAGATTGATTATATCTGGGTTGATGCCTGCTATGCCTTTTGTTCGTCCTATTGGTCGTTGATATGTATCAATCATTTTACCGGCGTATATTATTACGCCATTTTTTTCTATTTCTATGTAGCAAGTATTAAGCAAGGTAAATGAGTTATTAAGTAAATCATAATTCCTACCTCCACCTAATCTACCAATAGCCTTTAAAAATTCATAAAAAGTAAAGTAAAAACGATAATCCTTAGCAGTAACAGCTCTGTAAAAAGCTTCCAGCCAAACATCAAGCTCTTTCTGTGAGAGTTGATAGCCTTTAAACCTTATT
>JAAEMD010000412.1 GCA_024225875.1 bacterium | reverse complement strand
TTTCGGCTTCTGTTAATTTGAGTTTTTCCATACCTCTATTATCTCAATTTTATACCTAAAAAATTCATGCTTTTTCTCTGTTATTTCGGGCTTTTTACTTTGGACTGACTATATAGTATGTCATTACTAACAAACCATATGAGAAACGCAGTGAAAGAAACAAATTTTAATGATAAAGAAGAGCTGGATGTTTTTCTCCAGGATCTGGAAGAATATATAGATATTTCAGTTAAAGGTGTAACCCAGGTTAATAAGGTTGCTAATATTATGTCTAAGTATTCGTATATACAGGATGAAGGAAAGTTCAAAATGACTGATAAATATTCTTCAAAAAGAAAAATTAACTTAAATGAATCTGTAGAAGAGACAATTCACCTGGCCAAAGCTTTAGGTGTAGAAAAAAAAGTAGAGCTTCATCTGGATTTGAACAAAAAAATTCCAGTTATTTATGGATATAAAGAGCAGCTAAACCAAATCATATTAAATGTTGTTTTAAATGCACTTCAAGCAATAGAAAATGGAGGAACAATATCAATAAAAACAGCAATGGGTACCTTTACAAATAAAGAGGGGGTAAGTACGGAAGGTATTCGCATTGATGTTATAGACTCTGGTAAAGGTATGTCTGAAGAAGAGGTCGCTCGTATGTTTGATCCTTTTTTTACTACAAAATATGAAGGGGCAGGGCTTGGTTTGTCCATAGTATTTGGAGTAGTAGATGAACATGATGGTATGATAGATGTTCAGTCAGAACAAGGTAAAGGAACAACCTTTACAATATATTTTTCGGTTATAGCTGATCCAAAGTAAACTGTCCGACACTGACGTTTTCAAATGACTTCGTTAATGTACGCCAGTACACATACACTCAGTCATTTAAACGGACAGTTCAATTTGTACCAGCTATAGCTGCTCCAAAGTAAAATGTCCGACACTGACGTTTTCAAATGACGTCGTTAATGTACGCCAGTACACAACACTCAGACATTTAAACGGACAGTTCAATTTGTACCAGCTATAATAAAGAAATATAAGTGATTTTACTTTAGTATTTATTCCACATGTCTTTCCAAAGCAACATTTTTAACCGCAGTATTGTTAGCTAACCAAAAAAGCATATCACCTTTCTTAATATCATTTGGAAGATACATATTTTCTGGTTTTGCTCCTTCTAAAGCAGGAAAAAAGTAATATAACTCACAAAATGTGACTTTATATCCAGCTTCTATTCTGCTTAAATAGTAATCCTCAAAAAGAAAGATGCGTTGTTTGAATGGGAACGGATTATCAGGGGCAGGTTTTTGATTCAGCTCAACTAAAATCTGTTTCCAGAGCTTTGCTCTTAAAGCTTTGGACATTGCTGCTTTTAATGTATGGTCAAAAAACGGCTTGTTTATGTATCCACATGCACCCATTCTTAACACTTTTGAGGCTATTTCTGTTATTTGATAAGCAGTTATAACAATAATTTCAGCTTCAGGATGAAGTTTTTGTAATTCCGGCAAAATTACATCTCCATTTTTATCCGGCATCATAATATCAAGCAGAATTATATCCAGTTCTTTTATTTTTTTTGCTTGATCCAGGCCCTCTTTAGCACATTTTGTATAATGCGCTTCAGCTTTGTTTCTCAAAATAATTTTATAGCTTCGCAAAGCTTCTTCATTATCATCTATTACCAGGATAGCTGGTTTTTTGTTTGTTTCATTTAACTCAACCATGTGCCGTATTTGTTTCGAGAATCCTGGATAGATTTCATCTTTTTTTTCTTCCGCATAAAGTAATCCAAAAAACTCATAAGGAGAAACAATATGCCCCTCAATAGCTTTTTTAGCAGTGTACTGTTGAATTGAATCTAGCCTGTTCTTTGCTGGATGCTCATTTAATAGCTGATGACCGGATTTATCTTCAATTTCTTTAACAATATTATAGCTTTCATATGCTTTTTCTATTGTGATTCTTAAACCTTCCGGATCAAATGGTAAACTGAAATAGTCATGAGCACCTGCCTGCATAGCATCAACGCAAGCCTGAATATTATCCTCGATAGTATAGGTAACAACTTCTGTTCGGTAGTTTGTTTCTTTTAATTTATTTAGCAGCTTTATACCAAATATGTCTGCTTGATCTAAATTTAAGAGAATAACTTTAAAACTGTTTTTTTCTTTTTGAAATATTTCAAGCGCAGATTCACTGCAGTTAGCAACAGTAATCTCATATTCTTGTTTAGATTCCTCAAGAATTTCCGAGACTGAAGATATATGATTTTCCATATAGTCTACTATTAATATTTTTTCTTTCATAAACGGCCATCCTTAAACGTCTTCTTAAATTCAATCTTCCACTATGCATAGAAGATGTTGTTTTTTATTAACACTCCCCTGACTTTATTGTAATGGAAAACATCATAGATTAGTATATGTAACATTTATACTTTTTTAAGAGTGAGTACAGCTTTGCCATAAATCTCAAACTTATCTTTATCCTCCTTTATATCAAAATATGGTTGCCCGGCAGTTGGGAAAGGTAAGAATTGAATTTTAAACTCCTCTTCAATTTGTAAGATAGAGTATCGCCTGAAAACAACTTCATCATAAATTTTAACCAGTACGATATCTCCTGAGTTAATTCTATCAAACAAGGGATCTATGAATATTAAGTCCCCGGCTCTAAAGTTTAATTCATTTGTAGAATAAGTTTCACGATAAAATAATGCATAGTAATTATTCGATGTAAACATATTGCTTAATTTAATGAATTTACCTGGATTATGATCTTCAAATGGGGGTGCAATTTTTTTATCCGGATAATCAAAAATAGGAATCGCAATAATATCATCTTCCTCGGTTGTTCTGGTCATTTCTTCAAAATTATGCTCAAAGATAATTCTTGGTTCACCGACTTCTTTATAAAAGTTTGTATTAGCTTTCCAGTTTATCAGTCTTTCTCCTGCGGCAGCTGCGTAGAACTCTTTTCTTTCACCATCTTCCAGGCGAAAAAGTGCGGCAAGTTTATCGCAAAACTCATATGTTGGAAAAATGGCTCCAGTTTCAATCATTGATATATATTCCCTGGGTTTTCCCAGGTGCTCTCCCATCTGATCCTGGTTTTCTTTTAACCTCTCTTTTCGATATTTTGAAACTAATCTTCCAAATCCTTTTTTCTTGCTCATCATACTTTTAGTATAATGCAAAGCATTACGTTGCACAAGTTTATAACGACTATGTGTTGACATAGTATAAAATAACATATACATTTAATGCTGATCGCCCAAACTAAATAGATATAATATGTATAAGGTAAATTTTAAGTATACCAGGCGGTGGCTGCATTATAGCTTGAAAGCTGTACTGAGCTATATATTTTTTACCTTTAACGTATAAATTAATATATACACAGGAGGTGGGGGGATGAAGAGAAATAAAGAAATGAAGGCTCTTATTATAGATGACGATGATAACATTTATTTGAGTCTGGAACATCATTTTTCCGGCAGGTTTTCTTTTATTCAGCTGTTAAGAGCAAGGAATGGTAAAGAAGGGATTGATATTATAGAAAACACCCCAGGAATAGACTTTATTCTTCTTGATTACAAAATGCCGGTACAGGATGGTCTGGAAACATTGAAAGTTATTAGAAATTATGATTCGGAAATACCTGTAATTATGATGTCCGGAAATGATGTGATAAAAGAAAAAGCCTTAGAATTTGGAGCAACTCACTTTATTGAAAAACCTTTTTCAAATGATTTTGAAAGTCTAATTGAGGAAACTATCTCAAACAAAAAAAAGGGGGGGTAGATATGAACAATGACATAAAATTTCCTGGCATTCATAGATACAATCCAAAACCAGAGATAAATATAAGTACTAAGCTGAAAAATATTTTTACTTATA
>JAAEMD010000411.1 GCA_024225875.1 bacterium | reverse complement strand
AGGGATTTCATTTTGGGAATATCTCATAGATCGTATTGAAAACAAGAACCAAATACCGCTATTGCCAAATCTGATAAAAATGAAGATGGAAGGCCAATTTTCAATATAGTTCCTTCCCTGCACTTATTGAGAAGTTGCAAACAAAACGGATAAATTTAGGAGAGTTTGAAGGGTTTCTAGGAGATGAATGGGATCGGGTTCTTGACATTCTTAAAAAAGGACAATGGGCTAAGTGTTTTAAAGATTTTAAAGGAAAAAATGACTTGTGGATTGCACTAAAAAAAGCAAGCACCTCAAGAAATGTAACAGGGAGGAAAACAGATGAGAAGATAGGTCAGGGCATAGAAGATGAGCTGGGGGCCTGGCGTAATGGAAATGCCAGGAGGCCCTTGCTAAAGTAAGGGTCACCATGACAACATTTTTTGCAGGAACTCAACTTAATACAGATCTGAGATTCGATAATTTGAAGAGTCGCTGAAACACCAGCATTATCACTGCAAAAATAAAATGTTCCTGAAAATAACCCCTGTAATATTAAATTATTACAGGGGAGCCTCTTGCAGAAATAGAAAAAATTTATAATTTTCAAATCAAGATAGTACAACTCTAATTATTAAAAAGTCACTTTTCTGATATATTTCAGTAGCTTAATCATCACAAAAAACAACTGAACCAGAAAAGCGACTTTATGAGAAAATTATCACAAATTTGGTTTGAGGTACAAGAGGTTCTTTTCCCATTTATTGAAAAAAAGATGGAAGAACCACTTACTGATAAACTCAAAAAATTGGTAACCACCTTGGAACTTATCCCCATTTTGGCTATTCATTTGATTTAATGAAAGGATATTTTATAAAACCGGTATTTTATAAGAAGATTATAACGCATGTAATTGCTACAAGTTGGCCGCTATTGTGACCGAGAAACTTTAACAGGATAGATAAACACTTAAAAAGCAAGAAGATTAGCAAGTTCGAACGCTCAAAAGCGTCTTGGTTCGTCGAACAGGGGCTGATGTATTATTCTACGATGATGCACTTACAAGCGGATTTATTGCTCCTCCCATAAAATCATTTATGGATGACCCCAAATTCAGTAAAAAAAAGTTTAAAAACGATTTTTTAACCGTTATGAATATGTATCAACTGGATACAATTCCTAAAAATTCTTTCAAGATAACAGAAAAGACAGATCAGAAAAGTAAACAAAAATATGGGCCTTTGGCAAACTTAAGCATAGAACTGAGGAGTAGATCAAATGACTTGATAACTAGAAGAATAGCATACGATATCCGTATGAGTAAAAAGTCATTCATACCGATTGGAGCGGGTCATATAGAAGACTATCACGCTAGCAATGGAGAAACAATTCCTCCTATACAGGATTACCTGAGAAAATATTTATCCAAATATAAGAAGAAAGTAGCTGTAATCAAATTTATAGAAAAGGATGATCACAAACTTAAATTTATTAAAAAACATGTTACAGGCTATGCTGCTCAATTTGATCATATTGATGCAGAAATAACCTGGCCTGCTTGGGTATCCAATAGTTATGACTAATTATCCCTGTACGTAACAAAGTATGATTTTTCCAGTTATTTCAGCACTTTACATGCTGCTTAAAATTGCTATATTTATTCAAAATTGTCAAGCCTTTTTTAAAAGGGCACATTTTGTTATCCTATCTTTACCGGTTCGGAGGATAGGGCTCTGCTGGGAAGCAACCCGAGCGCAGTAACCGGTGATTTAAGCATGGGGGCAGTGTTTCATTCCGCTGCCCCTTTTCTACATGCTTTTGT
>JAAEMD010000410.1 GCA_024225875.1 bacterium | reverse complement strand
TTTTCTCATGGGTGAGAATGGGCTTCAATGACCCGTCGGAACTCATGAGGAGATTTTGCGGTGAAGCTGAGAAATCTTTTTAGGAAAAGGCGACAACTTGCTTGACACACACCGATAACTACTGTACCGTAACTTAATCTAGGATTTCTTTTGTATATTGATTTTAACCTAGAACCATACTTACCTATATACTGACCAGAATAAAACTCACTAATTCCCTGAAGTATATCACCAAAAATATATAACTTCGCATTAGAGAAAATAATTTGTATATCATAAGTATGACTTATACTTATTGGCTTCATAGCTTGTTTTATAAATTTTCTATCTAAACATAATGGATTCATATTTTCCCTTCTAAAGTAAGAATCCATTACCCAATTTAAATTGTAAATAAAATCAAATAAATTACTACTATATGGGCACATGGAGTCACTAGAAAAACCAGTGAATCTAAATTTACTACGAACTAATTCATTCCAAATCATTTCTTTTTGAGTATTATCATTGTTGATTTTAAATGCTTCACTTGAAGCTCTTAAAGATACATCGCAGTACAAACCGCCATAAAAAAATAATACAGCATATTTTATAATATCAGCTGCAAAAGCATATTTAACTAGGCCTATCGTATTAATTAAGAAACCATTCTTCACACCTGTTATAAACGGGTATTCAAAATGATTAACTTCACCGAATAGATCCTTTTCTATCGACATGATCTCTACGCCATATAGATTTTTCAGGTCATTTAAGTTACTGATATTACGTGAGTAATGATTATGTTTTATCGATGAAAAACGATTATTTTTCTTATAAAGATCATTATTAACCCATAATAAAAATCTAATTCTTTTATTGCTGGTTTCTAAAAGATGGCGAAAATAATTTATTTTAGATGCTATCTTAGAATAAACATCTGGATTGTGATCTTTACCAATCCAAATAAAATGAATAATTTTATCTGAATAATTTAATGCAATAGGAATGAAAGGCGAGTGTTTATGCTTTATTATTGAGCTCTTTATTCCTAATCTAAGGTTAGTCGATTTATTGCTTAAATATCTATTATAAGCAGACCTTACCATTGGTCGTAATGATTTATTATTATTATTACCTCCATTTAAAATATTGTAGTACTTTTTTATATATGTAGGTGCATATACCGCTTTGTACACTTTTACTCCAAAAATAGTCATAAGAATATTCGTGGATACTCTTTTCGCTAAATATTGAACAATTAATTGCTCATCAATATTTTTATATTTTTTAATTTTTGTTTTTAAGGTGAAGTAAGTAGCTACATCCAAAACTTCCTTAAGAGCTTTCGCTCTGGATTTTCCTGGTTTGCCATGTCTACTCAAAAAACTCGTACTCACTGGTAAGAGTAAATATTGATCACAAGCCTGAGTTATGCTTTTGCGAAGAGTCATTATATTTTTATCGTCCCTTAAAATTTGAACAGGTGATTTGGATTTTAAACATTTTCTTGGTTTATTATTTAATTGGTTTTCAGCAAGCGAAATTAAATTGGCACTGATTCATTAAAATCAGTGCCAATTGGGAAATTCTATGCAATAAGTCCATTTGTGTTTTTTTATTTATTACACATATGAATGACAATATGTCTACTTTTTCGAAGAGAGGTCAATCATCCAGAATAGAGTTTAATATTGCAAAAAATCCTTTAACAATTACGGTAGCCACCAGATTACCTACTCCTTCAGAAACACTATCGGAAGATGTGGTGGGCAACGACTGGCTGTGCCCACGTCCGCCATGATGCCCTCTATGATGCCCGCTATGATGCCCGCTATGATGCCCGCCATTATCGGTACCATTTAAAATATCGGTCGTACCATCCAGTACTCCTATGGCTAAATCGCTTCTTGCAGCATTTCTTTTTTTCTGTTCTGCAGAGGATAGGGTTAAATAAGACTGCTCTAAAAAATATGTCCAATATTTTGGTGAAAGTGGCGCTCCTTTCTTAAAGTCTTCCGCATCTTTCCAGGAGTTAAATGCGGCATAAAAAATCATAGCCGTAAATTTCAATCTCCTTTCAAGAGATGAATTTTCACAATGTTTATGTTTATTATTAAAACGCTTTTTATTATTTTTATACACGTCGCAAATCAGCATGATTAAAAGAAACAATTGTCCATTAACGGTGTCATTGCCACAATTAAGTGCGAACGAACTAAATTCAGGAGAAAGTGGGAAGCTCGGTTTAATAATAGTCTTTATATTAATACCTTCACACGAAAATTGGGGAAAACCTCGTTCATCCTGTCCACCTATAACTACAGTCCAGTTCTTTGATCTTCGAAGCTTATCTGTATTTTCAGCGGCTTTATTTTGAAGCTCATTTAAGGTTGCAACCATGTTTGTTGCAAGTGTTTTATTACCTGAACTTCTATTCCAATGAATATAACCCTTCAAGGTATCGGAATAATCTTCAAGAACTGCTATTGCAGATGCAATAGGAGTATCGCCCCGCTGCATAAGTTTTAAATATGTTTCAATGGTATTACCAAACCTAAACAGACCCGGCCTGAGTGAACTTCTATTTTGTGCGAAATCATTAGATACACGATTTAAATTTTGGGTTTTTATCTTTCTTTCCCACCAAGACATTATGTACTCCATATTAATAATATATATATAAAATTCTTGCGAACCTATCTTATCAAGATTTGGCGATGATAAACCTGCCCATTTTTTTTGTAAAGTGTTTAACGACGATCCTTAATTTAATATATGTTCTTTAATTTAATCATGTTTCTCACTATTTTAAATCTCCTATGAGAGTTTTCGTACCTTTGTAGAAAAAAAACCTCCTTATACATTAGGGGTAAATCTTGTTCCTTTTATCATATTAGTTTTCTTAAACAACGTAAAAAAACCTAATCCTAAAACATCCAGCCCTGCTTTTTTAAAATATCGAAAATCAAACTTGCATATGTCAAAATAATTTTTTGCCGGGGAATTGGTTACATATGTTTTTTGTATCCTGGAGTGTTTTGGACCCCTGGATACTTTTGACAACCCTGTGATTTCCAAGGCAATATATACTTTTAAATGTAAATATTCGGGTTAGTCATTCATGAGTTGATTTAAGCAAAACTCTAAACTTTTTATCAAGAGGAAAGACCCAAATATCTTTGATGGGAACAC
>JAAEMD010000409.1 GCA_024225875.1 bacterium | reverse complement strand
TAAATTAGCTTAGATATAGATGATAAAAATAACCGTTATAGGCAAAGGTTATATGGTTAAACCCAAAAAAACTTAAAAACTATAAAAAATAGTAAGTTAAACGGCAGGTAAAAAATCAGCTTGGGCTAAAATGTAAATTGGTCTTACCAGGACTAGTAAAGAAGCGCGCAAAAAATATTTATTTTTTCACTCTCTTTACAATAGTGTGAATAAGTTACATCGTTAAACGTAAAACTTACCAATCCTAAATTTACAACTCTCGCTCAAAAAACATAACATATTGAAAATTAATAAAATTAAACTCTGGCACGCAACTGGCATTATTACTTTCGAACGAATTTGATAACCAAGGAGAAAACAATGTTACGCTGGACAATCACATTTTTAGTTATTGCTTTAATCGCTGCAGTGTTAGGTTTTGGTGGCATCGCGGGTGCAGCAGCTGGCATAGCAAAAATTATATTCTTTATTTTTATAGTACTTTTAGTTATTTCGTTAGTTTCAGGTGCGCTGCGTGGTAAATCGCCCAGGTAGGCATATACTCAACTAACACTACAATTTTATTTATTTACAAGGAATTACACTATGAACTCTACAACTTTAAAAGCAGCACTAATTGGTCTTTTCGCAAGTTTTTTCATCATGGGTTGCCAAGATAACAACGCAGAAGAAGCCGGTGAACGTATTGATGAAGTAGTAACAGATGTACAAAACTCTGTTGAAGATACGTGTGAAGAAGTAAAAGAAGGCGTAAACGCTGAAGAAACTAACTGTTAATAGTTAGTATATTAAAAAAACGGCCACCTGGCCGTTTTTTTGTGCCCGAAATAAATGCACGCATTATAAAGCTGCTCATTTATAAGCGAACTTGCTAAAATATATAAAACGATTTTTAAAGCAAGGCACTATGTCATTTTCAACTACCTACACACTTGATAAACCCTACTTTTATGAATGCTTTGACGAGTCACTTCCTTACAGTAAACGCGCTCAGCCTAAGTATTTTTTACTGGTACTGTTAGTTTCACTTGGTTTATTTAGCATCTACGGTTTAGCTGATCATTATTTAGGAACATTTTTGATCATGGTTGCTGTACTCGAATGCGTTGCTTTTTATTATCGCAGGCCATGGTGGGTAACCAGACAAATGTTTAGCAGAGCATCAGGCTCAGAGGTTACGCTCACTTTTGATGATGAAGGCATTAAATCGGCAAACCATTACAAAAGCTACCAGCTCGCTTGGCAAGACATCACTGAAGTAATCGAAACACCACAGGGCTTATTGATAAAAAATAAAAACAACATGCAATATATCTCTAAGCAAATAGTCACAGATGAAATGCTCGACTTTATAAACAAAAAAGCCACTCAATGAGTGGCCTTTTGGCT
>JAAEMD010000408.1 GCA_024225875.1 bacterium | reverse complement strand
TGTGCCGGAAAAAAAAATCTTTCAAGAAGAAGAAAAGAATATGAAGAAAATTGGTTATTTTTTTAAAAAGGGAAGAAAAAAAAGAAGAAAACGCACTTTCAAGCCAGGAGGATTATTCCATTATCAGATCAAGGCTGACAAAAGATACTCTTCGAAATTTTCATGGTCGACGTAAATTGATAGTGAAAGAAAAGGAAGCTTGGGCAACAGGGGAACATCATATCCGACAAGAAATAACTAATCATTATATTTTTCAAGTTCTTAAATATCTGTTTTTGGGTGATGTATTCTGGGTTGCCTCAGAAGTCATAGATCCCATCACTGCTACACTCAAGTTCTTGTCTACCGCGCATTTAAAGGAATTTTTTTTGGTTATAGTGTTAATCTTTTTCTTATTAGGTGTCGGCAATGTTTTAAGATATATGAAACTTCTGAGTTCTGATCAAAAAGGAGTTTAGGGAATCGGTACAAATATTTTACTCCATTAACTATATTCTTAATCTACATGTGTCTTCTCCCAATCCATTTTTTATTTTTTTCCTAAATCTAAATATTTTCGATGAAATTTTTCTTTTATTTTTGAATAACCTCTTTTATAAAAGAGGCACTCTTTAACACAAACCGTACAATTATATTGATTCGCAAAGGGTATTGCGCATTTTTTATAATCAATACATTGTTTGCTGCCATCTGCAAATATTTTAGTTTCTTTATAAATTGCCGAACCAGGGCATTTTCGCTGGCAATTATTACACTTTTGACAAAATTTGCGAATCCATAGATGTTCATTTATATTGTTTACAGGTAAGTTCTCAACATCTATGTAAAGAGTTGCAATCCGTAGATTTGGACCAAACCTTGGGTTGATTAATAGTCCATGTTTCCCTATTGTTCCAAGACCTGCCGCTTCAGCTAACACAGATAATTGACATCTCCATCAAGGGCTGGTCCTGCTTGAACATTATATCCCTTTTTTCTCATAAAACTGGCCAAGAGATTAATATTTTTTCCCAAGACATAATATGTCCTGAATATTTCTTTTTGAGTATTCAAAGAAGGAGCCTGGTCAATAGCTTCTCTTTTCATCTCCATCAGAAAAACGATTGCATTATCATATAGGATTTCTTTATCTTTAAATATCATCTCTGGTTTAACCTTAGCAAAGCCAATATCGCCCACACCAAGGGTTGCAGCATATGCTTTTAATTTTTCAAGAATATCATCATCTATCGTGGTTTTATTTAAAGTGATATTTTTCTTAATTGATTTATAACTTTTTTTGGATTCTAAAATTGTCCGAATAATGCTGGGCAACATTACAATTTCATCCTTAATTATTTTCTTTTTCTGATAAGCCTTAATGATTTTTTGAACATTGAGTCCTTCATGTGATGTTTCTGACGATTTTATTGTTTCCATTTACCCCTCCATTTAGTTTAAAATATAAAATATTTTTCCCCTAATGTACATATAGGCTTGGCCACCAGTCTATTTTAATTATTTTACCAGTTCACAAATCTGGAAACTGATCTGATCAAAAAATTTAGCAGATCCCCAAACGCAAAAAGCCGCAGTGCGCAAATATCGGAAAGACTGGCAGGGCAAGACGAACAGTGGGCTCTTACATAGCCGATCTTAGCACTGCAAGACAAATGGACATGGACATCAAGATATTCCGCATGAATCGTCTTGGTATCCCCCAGGACAGGATTGCAAAGCGCTTGGGGATAGACCAGAAGACAATTCATAATCATTTAGGAAAAATGCCAGTACTGGCAAATCTCCTAAATACCGATTTGTCCCAGGGGTTTACTGTG
>JAAEMD010000407.1 GCA_024225875.1 bacterium | reverse complement strand
TGACTTCGTTAATGTACGCCAGTGCACTGCACTCAGCCATTTAAACGGACATTTCAATTTGTACCAGCTATAATTAAATGATGCATATTGACTATAAACATTTGTAGCTGTAATATAATTTGCCCAAATTGTTAAAAAATTAAAGTGTGTCTTTATGATAATTTTTTTGGAAAAAAACAAAATATAGAGGTTAAAAAAGTATGGCATCAGTAACTAAAGAAGAAGGTATAAAAGAAAAATCAGTAGTGAACATGAGGCAACTGCTTGAGTGTGGTGGTCATTTTGGTCATCAGACAAAAAGATGGAACCCCAAAATGAAGAAGTATATTTTTACTGCACGAAACGGTATTCATGTTATCGATCTTCAACAGTCAATAAAATTAATAAAAGTTGCTTATAATGCAGTAAAAGAGGTCGTGAAAAAAAATGGAACAGTGTTGTTCATAGGAACAAAAAAACAGGCTCAGGACGCTATAGCAACAGAGGCAGCTCGTTGTGGAATGCCTTATGTGAATCACAGGTGGCTGGGAGGAACCCTTACAAATAATATCACCATAAGGCAGAGTGTTAATAAGTTAAAGCAGTATCAGCGAATGGAGGAAGATGGAACTTTCGATGCTATGTCTAACAAGGAAGCTGCCAAGAAAATAAAAGAAAAGACCAAGCTGTCATATTATTTAGATGGTATAAAGACTATGAATGCATTACCGATGATTGTTTTTATTGTTGATACACATAAGGAGCAAATTGCTGTAAAAGAGGCAAACAGGCTGAATATTCCGATAGTAGGTGTGGTTGATACAAATGCAGATCCAACCGAAATACAGTATCCGGTTCCTGCTAATGATGATGCAATAAGGGCAATTAAGCTTATCTGCTCTATAATTTCACAGGCTGTGCTGGATGCTAAAGAAGAAATGTCTGATCCAGTGGAAAAGGAAATAGAATCTGCCTTAGATAAGGCTGGCGAGAGTAAAGACGATGAAAAAAATGAAAATACTAAGACAGTAATTAAAAAAAAAGAAACTGAAACAAAGTCAGTAGAAAGTAAGGGCGCCGAAGGTAGTGGTGTAAACAGTAAACAGAAAGAAAATGAAGGTGAAGCGAAGTTAGAAACAAAGGCAACTTCTCAAAAAACAACGCTAAAGAACAAAGAAACTGAAAATGAGAAACAGGCATAAGGCAAATATATAAAACAAATATAACTGGAGAAGTAAAAATGATAACAGCGGGTTTGGTAAAAGAGTTAAGAGAAAAAACAGGTGTCGGTATGATGGACTGTAAAAAGGCTCTAACTCAGTCTAATGGTAATCTGGAAGAAGCTGTTAAATTTTTAAGAGAAAAAGGGCTGGCTGCAGCATCTAAAAAAGCAGACCGGGTTGCTGGTGAAGGTAAGATTTTTATTGCTGTTAATGAACAAAGAAACGCCGGGGTAATAGCAGAAATTAATTGTGAAACTGATTTTGTAGCCAATAATAATGATTTTCAGGACTTTGGAAATAAGGTATCAAGTACAATTTTAGCAGAGGGTAATATTAAGACAGAAGAAGATCTGGACAATTTATATATTGATGGGAAAGACTATAAAACATTTACTTCAGAAATGGTTCTAAAGCTTGGCGAAAATATAGTTGTTAAAAAGTGTGAAGTAGTGAATACGCAGGGATCTGTGTTTAGTTATGTTCATATGAATGGAAAGCTGGGAGTTCTTGTGGAGTTTGATGTTGCCGAGGTGTCAGAAGATCTGGGAAAAGATATTTCTATGCATATAGCAGCAGCAAATCCATTATATTTTAGGGCAGAAGATGTTCCAGCTGATGAAGTGAATAAAGAAAAAGAGATAATGAAGAACCAGGTAAGGAATAGTGGCAGGCCGGAACAGATCCTTGATAAGATTGTAGATGGTAAAATATCCAAGTACTTCAAGGGTATTTGTTTGCTGGAGCAGGAGTTTGTTAAAGATCCAGCCCGTACTGTAAAGCAAATCTTGCCGGCTAATGTAAACATAAAGTCTTTTAAGCGCTACAACCTGGGCTGATTATTCTAATTTAGTGCGTGAATATTTCGAGGATCTTGAGTATAAAATACTTGCTGGCTATGCAATAAAAAGTAGAAACTCTCGTGGCAGGGAGTATCCTGAATCAGATTCAGTAAATAGAACCTGTTTTCAAAGAGATCGTGATAGAATTATCCATTCAAAAGCTTTTAGAAGATTAAAGCATAAAACTCAGGTCTTTATTGCAACAGAATCAGATCATTATAGATCCAGACTGGTACACACCCTTGAGGTTGCACAACTATCACGTCATTTAGCAAGACTGTTAATGGTGAATGAGGATTTGACCGAGTCAATTGCTTTAGCTCATGATCTTGGTCATACGCCTTTTGGTCATTGTGGAGAAAGAATATTAAACAAGCTTATGAAGGATCAGGGTGGATTTGAACATAATTTACAAAGCCTGAGGGTAGTTGATGAGCTTGAGAAAAAATATCCCGGTTTTCCAGGGTTAAATCTATCCTATGAAGTAAGGCATGGTCTGATAAAGCATATTAATTCCTGGACAGGTGCAGAAAAAAAACCGCTGTCTACAACAATTGAAGCTCAGATATGTAATATAGCTGATGAAATAGCCTATAATAGTCATGATTTGGATGATGGCCTGGCTTCAGGTATCTTAAGAGAAGAGGATATTAGAAAACACGTGGTTATATGGAAAGATGCTGAAAAAGAGATAAAATCGAGATATGTTAATACAAAAAATTTACAGCTGAAAAGGTTAATACACAGTTTGTTAATAAATATGCAGATTAATGATGTATTTAAGAAAACTAAAGAGAACTTGAAAAAATTTAATATTGAAACCCTGGAAGATATACAGTATTTTGAAAAAAATATAGTTGCTTTTAGTTTGGAAATGTCAGAAAAGATAAAAGATTTAAGGAAATATCTGTATAATAATTTCTATACCAGCAGCAGTGTTTACAGAATGAATAAAAAAGGGCAGGACATCATATGTTCATTATTCGAAGCCTTTACAAATGATGAAAAATTATTGCCTGTAGATTACAGGACGGTTATAGGTAAGGGTGTTTCAAGGGAAAGAGTTTGTTGTGATTATATTGCAGGCATGACCGATACGTATGCACAGCAGGAGTATTCAACGATATTTTCTTAATCTTATTAAATAACACTATACTTTAATTTTAATTAATCAGGTTTAGATAATAGATGGAATTAAATAAAAAAATAATATTTTGTATTTTAATAGTATCTTTATATTCTGCAAAGGCTACTGCTAAAAGCTTTGAGTTGCTGGGAGTTTATGATAAGAATAAAATAAGGTTGTTTTTTCCAACATTTAAAGCAGAGGAGATAAGCAGGATAAACTGTATTCAGCTGGATAAGGACATCAGGCCTGGATCCTGGACGGATAGAATACCGTTTGGTGCCTTTATTGATAAAAAGAACAATAAAGTTTTTTATAGTTATTACGGATCTTTTTTTAATAAAAAAATTAAGGAAGTTAAGTTTGAGCAAATAGAAGAGGTTGGTTCATATAAAAAAAAAGTAACTGAATTTCTATCACCTGAAGATGTTTGTCTTAGCAGAAGAGGTGATATTTTTGTAGCAGATTCTTTGCAGGATCGCATTTTTCATTTTCAGCTTGATTCGGGTTTAGAAAAAAATATATATAAATCTTTTATTGAATTTAAGGGTCCTGTACGTTGTGAGCTTGATAGAAAAAACAGGCTTTTTGTTTTAAATAAAGAAGGCAGGATAAAAGTATTTTTAGTGCAAAATAATAATTATATAGAGTCACTGTCTTTATCAGAAAAAATAAACAGATATTTAAAAAATAAGAATATAATAGACTTATCTATCAGCAGAAGGGGAGATATCTATGTTTTGACACAAAATGAGATATTGAGATTTAGCAGGTATGGTCAGCTGTCAGGGCGGATCAAAGTAGAAAACGGTTTTGTGGGAATAGAAAACTCGTATTACGGGGATGTCTATATATTAAATGCGGATAAAAGGTTTATAAGAAAATACAGCCTGAAATTAGAAGCGCTCAAGGATTTGTATATAGAAGGCAGGATAGAAGGGGAGCTCAAGGATATCTCAATATATGATAGCTTTGGGTATATTGCAGTTTGCAGTTTACTTAATGGAGCTTATTTTGGTATGGGTGTACAATTAGAAAATATTAGTTTCAGGAGATTAGAAAGAAAAAAATCGGATTTATTAGAATTTAAAATAACATTTGCTTCTGATATAACAGTTGAGATTTTGGATGAAAGAAAAAAGGTTTTAAGAAAAATAATGGACTCAAAGAAGCTGCTATCAGGAACACATAAAGTTTACTGGGATAAAAAAGACGGTTCAGGTAAAAATGTTACAGGAAACAAGATTTATGCCAGGGTTACCGCTAAAGGTCGGTATTCTATGTCTAATACTGATATTAAAGTAGTTCCAATAGAGAGTTAAATATTTTACAATAGAGTTG